>JAIPGM010000002.1:100000-322746 GCA_021735655.1 Candidatus Omnitrophota bacterium
TTTACATAATGTGATGCATCATCAACCTTCTTGGATTGATGAGGGAATTGCTGAATATTTTGAGAGTTCTTTGGTAGAGGGTGATTCTTTAATAGTTGTTCCCTCAAAGACGAAAGATAGAACTTTTAAGCAGAGGTTGCGATGGAATTCGGTTATGGATTTACCGTCTTTTCTTAAAATGAGTGACGAGGAGTGGTCTAATTACGAGAACTTGCCTGATAATCCGGCCCGAGGGTTGGCTTGGTCAATAGTTTACTATTTAATGGAGAGTAATCTGGGGAGGATAGTTCTAAAGAAGACCCTTCATCATCTTGATAAAGAAGGCGACCAACCGAGAGCTTCTTTTCAAGCTCTTGATCTGTATTATCCTGGCGGGGTAAGACAGCTTGAAAAAGACTGGCATGAATGGATTTCTAAAGAGAGATTGTTACATATATATCCGACCAATCCTAGTTGATGCAAACTTTTCTTAGGGCCATCAGGCACCGGTTATAAAGTATTCGTTTTAACAATAAAGTGTAGATTTTTTTAAGTTCAGTGATATAATTGGTTTTCTTCTGGGCCATTAGCTCAATTGGTAGAGCAGCGGACTCTTAATCCGGAGGTTGCAGGTTCAAGTCTTGCATGGCCCATGTCTTCATTTTAGCTTGCCATTTTTTTATTGTCAGAGTTATTATTTTCATGTTAAGATATAGGTCTTATGAGTGATTTTGAGTTTATTGAACATACTGCCGATGTTGGGGTGCGTGTTTATGGGTTTAGCCTAGAGGAGCTATTCAGGAATGCTGCACTTGTTTTGTTTGGACTTATGGTTGATTATGAGCCTAGGCCAGAGATAGAAGAGCGGGTTATTGTTGAGGCAGAGGATTCTGAAGAGCTCCTGATTACCTGGCTTAACGAATTAATTTCTTTGTTTTTTGCCTATAAATTTTTACCGGCAAGCTATTCTATCGAAATAGAAGACAGACCGGAACAAAAAGTCCTTAAATCTTGCCTTAGAGGAGAAAACTTTAATCCTTATGAAAATAAATTAAAGATGGAGATAAAAGCCGCCACCTATCATGATTTAAAAGTCAGCAGTACCGATGATGGTTGGGTGGCGGAAATCATATTCGATGTATAGATTAAACTAGCCATTTTTCACGTTTATAGCCTAAAAAATGAAGTTGCCTTTAGAAAAAATCAGTGATTGTAAATATCTTATTCCTAAAACGTATAAATCAGGGATGCGGGTAGATGGAATTATTTTTGCTAACGAGAAGCTGATTGGGGACATAAATAAGGATAAGGCTTTTGAGCAAGTAGTAAATGTTGCCCATTTGCCGGGAATAGTTAAATATTCTTTGGCTATGCCGGATATTCACTGGGGTTATGGATTTCCTATCGGTGGAGTTGCCGCAACTGATCCTGAAGCTGGCGGGGTTATTTCTCCGGGGGGAGTTGGCTATGATATCAATTGTGGCGTAAGGTTATTGAAGACAGATTTAGCTATAGAAGATGTAAAGGGAAAAATAGAGAGAATAGTTAATGTTTTATATAATGATGTGCCATCGGGAATTGGCTCTAAGGGGCAGATAAGGGTTTCCAATAACGAGGTAAAAAAGATTTTGATTAATGGAGCCAAATGGGCGGTTTCACGTGGCTTAGGGGTTAAAGAAGACTTAGAATCTTGCGAAGAATTTGGGGCGATTGAGGGAGCCGACCCTGATTGTGTTTCCGAACGGGCCCTTGATAGAGGCAGGCCCCAATCAGGAACTTTAGGCAGCGGTAATCATTTTCTTGAAGTTCAGGCGATTGAGGATATCTTTGATGATAAAATTGCCCAGAAATTAAACTTAAGAATTGGCCAGATTATGGTTATGATTCATTCTGGGTCAAGAGGCCTTGGTTATCAAGTTTGTGATGACTATATACGGAACATGCGGCAGTGTGTATCAAAGTATAATATAGATATTCCTGATCGACAGCTTTCTTGTGCGCCATTAAATAGTCCTGAAGCAAAAAGATATATTGGTGCAATGAACTCAGCAGCTAATTATGCGTGGGCCAATCGACAGATTTTAATGTATTTGACTAGAGAAGCCTTTGGCAAAGTTTTTTCTAAAAGTTGGCAATCTTTGGGTATGGATTTAATTTATGACGTTGCTCATAATATCGCTAAGTTTGAGAAGTATGATTTTGAGGGTAAAGAAAAAACTTTGTGTGTTCATAGAAAAGGTGCAACTAGGGCGTTGGGGCCGGGTAATTATAAATTGCCGGAAAAATACCGCGATATCGGTCAACCAGTTATTATTCCCGGAGATATGGGGACAGCGTCCTATCTGTTGGTTGGAACCAAAAAAGCCGAAGAAGAAACCTTTGGTTCAACCTGTCATGGTGCCGGAAGGCTAAAGTCACGGACTGAGGCTATTCGGACTGTAGATTTTGACCAACTAATGAAAGAGCTGAAGCAGAAAGGAATCGAAGTAAGGGCTACCGGCAAGAAAACAATTGTTGAAGAGGCACCTTCGGCCTATAAAAATATTGATGATGTCATAGAAGTCGTAAGCCAGGCTGGCATTTCAAGAAAGGTTTGCAAACTGCGCCCTTTGTGTGTGGTTAAGGGGTAAATAGAGTAGTAGATTTTTTAAAGAAATTAGGTATAATAAAAAATATGCTAGATATTAAGTTAATACGCCAAGACCCGGACTCAGTAAGAGAAGCTTTAAGAAAACGAAATTCTCGTTTCGATCTGGATAGTTTTTTGCAGCTCGATCAGAAACGTAAGGACCTCCAGCAGAAAATTGAAGAGTTGTCAGCAAAACAGAATAAGATCGATAAGGAAGTCCAAAAACTGCTTAAAGAAAAGAAAGATCCTAAGAGCAAAATAACTGAAAGCAAAGATATCAAAAAAGAATTAGTAGCTTTACAGGCTGAATTTTCCGCGCTCAACAATGAATTTAAATCTCAGATTGACCGGATCCCTAACATCCCACATTCATCTCTTCCGGTGGGAGATATTTCTAAGAATAAAATAGTTGAGGAAATAGGTGAAAAAGTTAGTTTTAACTTCAAGCCCCAAGATCATATAGCGCTTAGTGAACAGTTAGATATTATTGATTTTAAGCGAGCAACAAAATTAAGTGGGTCTAATTTTATTCTTTTTAAAGGATTGGGGGCTCAACTTGAACGGGCATTGATTAACTTTATGTTAGATATTCATACTGCTCAAGGCGGTTATACTGAGATTATCCCTCCGAAATTAGTTAATCGGGCTTCAATGAGGGCAACTGGGCAGCTTCCCAATTTAGAGGAGGATATGTATTCTTTTCCTGAAGACGATTTATTTTTAATACCGACAGCTGAAGTGCCGCTTACTAATATTCATCGAGATGAAACTTTAAATGAGGTTGACTTGCCGATAAAGTATACAGCGTATACGCCTTGTTTTAGGCGCGAGGCCGGTTCTTACGGAAAAGATACTCGAGGGCTTATGCGGGTTCATGAGTTTGATAAGGTAGAGTTGGTTAAATTTGTTAAACCGGAGGAATCTTATAAAGAGCTGGAGAATTTACTTAAAGATGCTTGTAAAATTTTAGATTTACTTAAACTTCCCTACCGAATTAATCTTTTAGCAACTGGAGACCTTAGCTTTGCTGCTGCAAAGTGCTATGATATTGAACTTTATGCTCCAGGGATAGACAAATGGCTTGAGGTGTCTAGTTGTTCTAATTTTGAGGATTTTCAAGCTAGACGCGGTAATATTCGCTATCGCGACAAGGCAACTAATAAATTACAATTTATCCATACTTTAAACGGCTCAGGTTTGGCCTTGCCGAGATTAGTAGTTTCGATTTTAGAAAATTACCAGCAGCCCGATGGTTCAATAGTGGTGCCTGATGTTTTAAGGAGTTATTATGGTGGAAGAGAGCGGATTGCGAAATAACTATATTTTTGCCTTAATTAAATTTGTTCTTTTTCTAATAATTTTTTGTTTTTTAGCTGAGGTAACTAAAGAGTTTTGGCATGAGTTACGAACAAAAGAGAACTTTGACATTGCCGTCCTTGTTTTGTCGTTAGTTTCTTGTTTTGGATTTTATGCTTTTGTTGCTGACTTAAATGGTTTATATAAAGGGATCCAGAATTTTTTCTTTCGTTCTTCTTTTTTTACTTTAGTATTTCCTTCAATTCTGATAGTCCTTGGCTTAGGTTTCTTTTTCTTACCAAAAGTTTTAAGTCTTAACTATAGTCGAGATATTTTTGTTTTTGTCGGAGGTTTTGTTTTTACCGGACACCTAATCTTTATTGCTCGTGAAACTAAAGGACATACTTTTGCCACAGTGATAAACTACTTATTTCTTTTTAGCATTTTGTATCTTTTAAATCTAATTTTTTTTGGTATTTATTTAAAAATTAGCTATCCGATTCGAATAGGTAACGTTGCTCTTGAGGGGATGAAACAGGGGGCAGCATTAATACAGACGATATTTACTCAAGCCTTACGCTGAATATTCATAGTATTTTAATTGGGAGGTGGCAATGAAAAAGAATATTCTATTTGCACTTTTATTAGTTATGGTTAGTTGCGGTCCGAAACCGTCTCAAGTCTACCGAATAATTAGCAATGAATCAAGCAAAGAGCTAATAGTCGACAACAAAGTTATTGATATTACTGAGTTACTTGAGAAGGATGGCGGCAGCAATGTTTCTGAATTCGAAGAAGGTCCGTGGGTAATTGCCGTCCATAGCGAAAAAACTGGCTATACCTATTTTTACGACCAGAATAATAAGCTTTTGGGGAAGCGAAGCGAATTTCAGGGAAATCCTCGTGAAGATCTCATCCATAAAAGACTTAGTCGATAAGACCGATAACCTAACTTTTATAGTTAGATTAGGAGGTGAAGGAGCTCTCAAGTAATAAACTTTAAACGGGAGGGTTGTCATGGATTCTAATAATGTTCAGGCAGAAATTATGGGACTATTATCTAGAAACGAGGAGGCAATTAGTGATTTTTACAAAATCCTTGCTGAAAAATTTCCTGAAAAAAGACAATTTTTAATACCTTAGTTCAGGAAGAATTACTTCATGCCAATTGGATACAAAATCTGTATAGTAAAGTCAAGCAAGGTCTCATAGAGCTCAATCCGAAAAGGTTTAACTCGGAAGGCATAGAAGGCTCCATTAAGAGCGTAGAGGCAAGACAGGATAAATTTAAGAATCAAGAACTATCATTAACAGAGGCTCTCTCGGCAAGTCTAGGCATAGAGGCTACCTTAGCTGAAGCCAGCTTTTTTGAAGTTAACGTATCAGATTCAGAAGATTTAAAGAGCTTACTTAAGGCCCTTAAGGATGCTTTTATTGAACATCGAGATAGGATAAAGGCGGAATTAGATATAAATAGTTAATTCTAGCTGTTAGCTAGTTTTGGGATTACACTACCATTGAAATCATTGTAAAATCATTCCATAATGCTATAATTGAAAAACAATAATCGTTTTTTACCGGAGGGGTGGCAGAGTCTGGTTTATCGCGGCGGTCTTGAAAACCGTTGTGGGGTTATACCCACCGGGGGTTCGAATCCTCTCCCCTCCGTTTTATTTTTATCATTTCTACCCATTCCAAAATTACCTCAATAGTGATATAATCTAACTATGAGAAGAGGATTCACTCTAATTGAACTAATTGTAGTCATTGCAATCATCGCAATCCTTGCCGCAATCATTGCACCCAATGCATTCCGTGCCATTGAGAAGGCGAAGGTAACGCAAGTTGTTGCTGACCTTAGAACTATAAAAAATGTTGTTCAATCTTATTATGCAGATACTGGCAAGTTTCCTCCTTGTGATGATCTCTATTGCAATCCTTGCCCTAGTGGTGGAGTATTCACCGATGGACCACATGAATATGTAGGGATAGATTTTTTTGAAAATAAAGCTGGATATTCGGGTTGGGATGGCCCTTATCTAGAAAAATGGCCAACTGTACCATGGAATCCCTCGGGGCCTTTATACCCAAATTACCAATATCAAGGAGCCTGGGCTGATTTTGATAACAACGGCATTGAAGATGAATCTGTTGAAATACATTTTTGGGCGACGCCTACTGAAACAGCACAAAATCGTGGCTTATTAATCGATAGGGTTTTAGATGACAATAACCTATCTACTGGAAATTTTTTATCGGGAGACACTTTCGATCCTATAAGTGGAAATCCTAAATGCTCTGTCTGTATGTTTTACAATGCAGGATTACATTAAAACTATCTAATAACTTAAACGATCCCCTCAACGCCAATAAACCTATCCTTTCCTTGCGTCCAAACTGTGCCTATCCAACATAAAACATCCTCACATAGACGTCACTAAATGTAAGTAAGCGCACAGCTAAAATACTTGCTAACAAAAGGTTTTTGGTATAATATATTGAAAATAAAGGAGGAATCGGGTTTTGTTTAATAGAATTCAGCATCTGTAGATAGTTTTATCCTTGAATATAGAAAAATATTACATAGTTTAGCGAAACTTTGATTTGGTCGTTTAACTTACACGAAGTAGATGTAGAGCAAAGTGTTCTAACCTAATGTAAGCATATAAAAATTATGAAAAAAAAGCCAGGTATTCCAAAAAATAGACACTGCAAAAGTTGTCCTGCTATATGTTGTAAAAATCTTGCAATGGCCATAGGTAAACCAGCTAACAAGAGAGAGGTGGAGGATTTGAAGTGGCAACTTCATTTTACCAATGTAAAGATATATATACGGCATCACCATTGGTATCAATGGATCAAAGGCAGGTGTAGATTTTTATCAAAAGATAACAAGTGCACGATATATGAACGCAGGCCGGATATTTGCAAAAGACATAATCCCCCAGACTGTGAAAAGTTTGGTAATTTCTATGATGTTATGATATCTACACCAAAAGAACTAGAAAGATATATAAAAAGTAAAAAAAGATAATGGCGTGGATGAAATAGAAATAGATAATTTTGTCTGATTTATTGGAGTTTCCCTTTCTTTAACCCCTCTTGCTCTAAATTGCTATTTTCCCACTAAAGTGTTAAAATTGTAACCAATGTTTCAGAAATTAAATATAATGGGGTAATATGGATAAACATTATCATAAATCGTCACATCCTCATATTCTAGCGAGGGGAGCGTTTACCCAGCTTATACCCGAGTTGCAGCATGCGGTATCAGACCGGGGCTATCATACACCTACTCCTATACAGGAACAGGTAATTTTGCATTTACTTGAGGGGCGAGATTTGATCGGTTGTGCGCAGACTGGAACTGGAAAAACTGCGGCCTTTGTTTTGCCGATATTACAATATTTGAAGAAAAACCCACGCCCTCGGGCGAGAGGTAAGAACCGGGTATTAGTCTTGGCGCCAACTCGTGAGCTAGCTGCCCAAATTGGAGACAGTGTTGGAAACTATGGACGATATCTAAAGGTGTCTCATACGGTTATCTTTGGTGGTGTTAATCAGAATCCTCAGGTGCGGGCGCTGAAGCAGGGGGTAGATATTGTCGTAGCTACTCCTGGGCGTTTGTTGGACTTGGTTAATCAGAATCACCTACGGTTGGGTGAGACTGAGATTTTTGTTTTAGATGAAGCTGATCGTATGCTTGATATGGGTTTTATTTATGATGTCAAACGCATTATTGCCAAAATACCTAAAAAACGCCAGACTTTTTTTTTCTCGGCTACGATGGACCCGGAAGTGGTTAAACTTTCAGAAAAGATCGTAGACAATGCTGTTTTTGTAAGTGTAACTCCGGATAAGCCGGCAGTAGAGCGAATTATACAGAAAGTTTTTTTTGTAGATAAAGATAAGAAGGAAGTCCTTTTAGCACAGTTGCTTGAGGCTAAACATTGGAATCGGGTGTTAGTTTTTGTGCAGATGAAGCATTCTGCCGATAAAGTTGTTAGAAAATTATCGGGGCTTAATATCAGCGCGGAAGCGATCCACGGTAATAAAAGCCAGAGTGCGCGCACTAAGGCATTGAGTAAGTTTAAAATGGGACAGATTCGTGTTTTAGTTGCTACTGATATTGCTGCGCGAGGAATCGATGTTGACTTGATTTCACATGTAATAAATTACGATTTGCCAAATACTCCGGAGACTTATGTGCATCGCATCGGGCGTACAGCCCGGGCCGGTGCTGGTGGCGATGCAGTTTCATTTTGTGCAGCGCCGGAGAGAGATTGTTTGCGAGCAATTGAAAAGATGGTACGTCTGAAGATATCGGTTGAGCGTGATAATTCTTTTTATTCTCGTGAGGCGGAAAACGCTGTTGGTGCTGCTGCTCGGCCGCTGCCTAAAGGTAGGAGAGGGCTTGGCTGCAAGCCAGGCGCTAATAGTAAAAATATAAAAAGGCCGACAAATGTGCGATGGAAAAAGAATAATAGAAAAGGAGAGAGAAAGAGACGGTTTTATCGCTAAGTAATTAAGTATGTATCCAGGTCACATCCAGCCTACCCTAAAAAGATGAAACACAAAATAATTCTAGCTTCAGCTTCGAAAAGGCGCTCAAAAATACTTAAAGAGTGTGGAATAAAACATGAAATCGTCATTAGTAATACCGTCGAAAAGGTCGACAATAGGAAAAGCATAAGGGCAAATGTTTTATTTAATGCTCAAGCCAAAGCTAAAAAAGTAGCGTCTAGATGTAAAACAGGATTTATTATCGGTGCCGATACGATTGTTTTAGCAGAAAAACGTCTACTCGGAAAGCCAAGAACAAAGAAAGAAGCTAAAGAGTTCCTTAAGTTATTTTCAGGAAAAACGCTTTTTGTTTATACTGGGCTTTGTGTGATTGATGCAAAAAGACAAGTCGCAGTGAACGCGGTTGAAAAGTCAAAAATTTACGTCCGAAAACTTTCAGCAAAGGAAATCAATCGGTTCATAAAAATAGCTGTTTTTGATGATAGAGCCGGAGGTTTTTCCATTGAAGGCCCGGGAATATTTATTTTTGATAACATCCAAGGTTCGTTTTACAATATCTTAGGCTTACCAATGGCAAAGCTTAACCATCTTTTTAATAAGTTAGGTGTTGATCTTTTAGGAGAGGCATATCAAGCTTAGTTTAATTCCTTAACTTTTTTATTATGGAAGTGATATAATTGCAATATAAGGAGGGTCTATGTTGATAAAAGATATAATGACAAAAAAAGTTATTACGGTTAGCCCTGAAATGGACATTCATGAATTGGCAGAATTATTTATGGAGAAAAACATAAGCGGTGCTCCAGTAGTAGATAAGAGCGGAAAATTATTGGGAGTTGTTAATGAAGAAGGCGTGATTTTTCAGGATAAAAAAGTACATCTGCCAACCTTTATTAACCTTTCTCTTGGGTTCCTTACTTTGGGAATTAAGAGATACAATGAAGAAATAGAAAAGATTACAGCAAGTAAAGTATCCAGCATCATGGAAAAAGATATAGTTACTATTGGTCCTAGTACAGAAATGGAGGATGTTGCTACTTTAATGATTGAAAAAGAGATTTATTATTTTCCGGTAGTAGATGAAGATAAGTTAGTAGGTGTGATTACAAAGAAAGATATGGTTCGTGCCATTGCGAAAGAAAAGGCTTAATTACAGAGATAGGTATCTCACCTCAAAGTAAAGAGTAGTTTAAATAACCTTGTGCCTATCTAAAGTGAATACAGAGGATAATAGAGAAAAGTAGAGGATAGTAGGTAGAGTCCATCTTTTCTTAAAACCTATCGCAAATATTACATAATTATCGATAAACAAAGATAATTTAATTTATATTTAATAGAATCCTTTCCCCTTCGTGTTTTTTAGCGTTTCCAACCTACTATTGTGAGCAGCAAAACTGATACAATACCTATTTTTGTGGTGCAATTTAAGGCTCCTCCAGGATTGTAATTCTAGA
Source organism: Candidatus Omnitrophota bacterium (assembly GCA_021735655.1). NCBI lineage: Bacteria > Pseudomonadati > Candidatus Omnitrophota > Candidatus Omnitrophota bacterium. The sequence goes on from JAIPGM010000002.1 coordinate 109,883, forward strand.
TTTTTAGACTTAAGTAAATAAGTCTAGGAAATACCATACAGTCTTGACATTAAGAAAATATTGTGGTACATTTTAATTGTCTATAGACAATATAGACAAAGTAAGTAGGGGGTAAAATTGAAATTGACCACTAAAACAGAGTATTTGTTGTTAGCGCTTATATATATAGCAAGGCACGAAAAGGATAATTTTATTAAAATTGAAGATATATGCATCAAGTATAGTATTTCTAAGAAATATCTTGAACAACTTTTCTTAACTCTTAAGCAAAATCGATATGTAAAAACAAGGCGTGGGTCTAGAGGCGGGTATAAGCTCACAAAATCGTCCAGCAAGATTAGCGTTGCTGAAATTGCCCGATTAATGGATGGAGCTCTTGCTCCGACGGAGTCTGTTAGTAAGTATTTTTATTCTCATACGCCTCTTGAACAGGAGGAAAAAGCTTTGAAAGTCTTAAGGGAAATAAGGGATTATGTTTCGAGTAAATTAGAGAAAATAAAACTTTCTGATTTAATTTAGGATAAAAGGCGGTTTTATTAAAAATGAAAAAAGAAGTACAAAAAGAGCATAATCTTGGCAGTAAGATAAAAGACATAGATAGCGACGTTTTAATTGATATTTACAGCGCCATTCGGGAGATACGTTATGGGTCGATTCAAATTCATATACAAGATGGTAAAATTATTCAGATTGACAAAGTAAATAAAGTTAGAATGGTATAAAATAATAAATAATAAAAAGAGCTGACCAGATAACTGGAGGCTAGGATCTCTGTTTATGCAGAATGTCCTGGCCTTTTTTTATGTATAAAAGGAAGGTGAATATGTATTGGGGTGTTTGTTGGAACATTGCTAGGGCTATGTCAGGCTTTTTTAATATATAAAATCTAAAAAGGAGGGGTTATGATTCTGGAGTTATCATTAGGATTTATCATTGGGTTGATGATACTTGCTTTTGTTTGTGAGTACATGGATTCTACTTTAGGTATGGGTTATGGTACAACCTTAACTCCTGTGCTTTTGATAATGGGGTATAGTCCATTGCAGATTGTTCCTGTAGTTTTGATTTCGGAGTTATTTAGTGGGCTATTGGCTGGATTCATGCATGATCATGAAGGTAACGTTAACCTTAGACCTAAAACTTTGGATCTTCGTATAATCAGTCAGAAATTAAAAGAGCTGGGGCATATTGAATGTTTTAAGAGGGGTATCCCTAAACATTTAAAAGTGGCCTTGCTTTTAGCTTTATGCAGCGTAGTCGGGACTGTAGCTGCGGTTTTTCTTGCAGTTAATCTACCTAAATTTTGGATTAAATTATACATTGGCGTTTTAGTACTTGCTATGGGGATTGTTATACTTGTATGCTTTAACAAAAGCTTTAAATTTTCTTGGAAAAAAATTATAGGTTTAGGTTTGGTGGCATCTTTCAATAAAGGATTGAGTGGTGGAGGTTACGGACCAGTAGTTACAAGTGGTCAGATCCTTTCAGGAGTTGAAGGAAAAAGTGCAGTAGGAATAACTTCTTTGGCTGAGGGAATAACTTGTGCAGTAGGAATTTTAACATACGTTTTAGTTTCAAAAAGTCATCTAGATTTACGGTTAGCCCCTTTTATTATTGTTGGCGCTATCCTTTCAGTCCCTTTTTCAGCAAAGAGTGTTAAGAATGTTACAGAAAAGAAGTTAAAATTAGCAATTGCGGCGTTAACTATAATTTTAGGATTGTACACTATTATTAAGACTGTTTTTGTTTAAGAAATCATAAGATTGTCTGATTTGTTTTGTGTCCAAAATGCTTTCAGTTTACTTTAAAACATCTGCATGTGTAGGTCATTAAATGTAAACGACCATACAGCTAAAATACTTGCCAACAAAAGACCTTTGGTGTATTATATTGAAAAATAAGGAGGAATTAGTTTTTACCCAAAGGAATCCTTTTCCCTCTCTGTTGTATCTCATTAGATTATACTAATTTTATTATGCAGTCACCGACTTGTTTAAAGGAGGCGTTATGAAAGTTATCGCATTTTTAAGTATTTTGTTGGCATCTGGCCAAGCTTTAGCCCAAGCAGAGATCAAAGGCGTTAAGGAAGTCACCGTCGAGCAGTTAAATACAGCTAAAAGTTTGCTTAACATGATAGTTGAATTTTTTATTAAATATAGCTTTCAGGTTTTAGGCGGTATTATAGTCATAGCGATAGGGTGGTGGGTAGCAAGATATGTAAGCAATTTAGTTAAAAGGTTACTTGAGAAAAATAAAGTTGACGTAACTGTTGTTAAATTTATCGTTGGAGCAGTTAAGTTATTAATAATATCTTTTGCTATCGTTGTAGCTTTAGGAAAGTTTGGTATTGAGATTGCACCCTTAATTGCTGGTGTGAGTGTAGCTGGTTTTGGTTTAAGTTTTGCCTTACAGGGGCCGTTATCTAATTATGCTTCTGGAGTTACATTAATTTTCACCAAGCCTTTTAAGGTTGGCGATATCATTGAAGTAGCTGGTGTTACTGGTGAGGTTCGTGACATGAAATTGCCGCGAACTGAGCTCAAGACCGTCGATGGAGAAACGATAGTTGTTCCCAATAGACATATAGTCGGTGAGATAATTCAAAATTATTCGCACCATAAAAGATTGGATATTAATGTAGGTGTAAGTTATAAAACCAATGTTCAGAAGGCAATTACCACAGTAGCGGAAGTTATAAAGAGAGATGAACGAATTTTTAAAACTAAGGAGCCAAAAGTAGGGATATCGGAATTTGCAGATTCAAGTATTAATATTTATGCGAGAGCATGGTGTAAACAGTGTGATTATTGGGATGTTATGTTTAGTATAAATAAGCAAATACTCGATGAATTCAGTGTTAACAATATTGAGATTCCATTTCCTCAGAGGGATGTTCATCTGTATAACGAAGGTAAATAGCAACCTTTTGCATGTAAACTGTACCTTTTTAGGGCGAAAATAAGGGAAAATGCGCAGAATCTCTTTTTTCTTGAAACTCACCATAGATGCTGTAGAATCATTGATAGCTAAGGAGAATTGAATTCAGGTCTTAAGGAGTTTTTCCCTTTCTGCCATTTAAAATCCCCATCCTAAAAAAGGGTGGGTTTTTTGTTTGTAGTTTAAATATGATAGTAAGTGTAAATAATCAAAGAGTAAAAGATTTAGTTAAGCTTAGGAACTCTCTTTTCAGCCGCAAAAGCAAGCTTTTTATCATCGAAGGGGTTCGTGAGGTTTCAATTGCTTTACAGGCCAAGATTGAGATTCGAGAGCTATATATCTGTAAAGATTTTATAAGTAAAACCAGTCAAGTGAGTCTTGGGAGCCATGCCTTAAAGCGAAAAATTAATATTTCTGAAGTTAATTCTAAGGTATATGAAAAAATGGCTTACGGCAATAGAAGAGATGGCGTAATTGCCATCGGTTTAAGACCAGAATATAAATTAAGCGATATTAAACTTAGTCCAGTTCCGTTTATAGTTGTTGCTGACGGTATTGAGAAGCCGGGGAATCTAGGGGCGATTTTAAGAACGATTGATGCTGCTTCGGTTGATGCGTTGATTGTGGCTGAACCCGGCACAGATCCTTATAGCCATCAGGTTGTTCGTTCAAGTGTCGGTGCTGTTTTCAGTAAGCCAATCGTTAAAGCTGCTTCACAGGAGATATTAGCTTGGATTAAACGGTTTAAGATTTTTACAATTTGTGCTCATCCGGAAGGTTCTTCGGTTTACACCTCGCTAGATTTTAGGAAGCCCGTAGCTTTAGTTGTTGGTAGCGAAGAAAAGGGGGTAAGTAAATTTTGGCAGAATAATTCTGACATACTTACTCATGTTCCGATGAGGGGCAAGGCTGATTCGCTTAATGTTTCAGTAGCGGCAGCAGTACTAATTTTTGAAGCTTTGCGCCAGCGGAGCTTATGATTTTTTAATTTACGAGATTCAAGGTTCAGTTTATTGTATAGCGTAAAAGACTTGCCAATAAAGGGTTTTTAATGTAATATGCTGTCTATATAGGAGCTTTTTAATGAAAGTGCACTTAGCCGGATATAATGTAGATACTGAAATTTTGCGTCAGATTCAGAAAGAGTCCGGGGCAAGGCAGGATTTAACTCCGGAAGTGCTTTCGGCTGCTTATGCTCGGATAAGCCGAGACCCCCGTCCGATTGGTGAAATCAGAAAAGAATCTCGTGACGAAGTGGAACGAGCCAGAAAATCAAACTCAACTATTATTTTTAAGATGGGCCATCATTCGGTCGCCGAACATGCGGTGTTTAATCTTGATATCTTGGGAGTTTCTCGTTTGGGAATGGAGGAGATTGAGAAGTTTAGGCTTTGCTCTTACACCGAAAAATCCCAACGTTATATTACCCTGGATAAAGATTTTGTTATTCCCGAAGAGATCAAGGGTACGACTTTGGAGAAACTTTTCTCGGATACGATTAAGCAGCAGAATGAAGCTTATGGCAAGCTTTTTGAAAAATTAAAAAGCCATATCTTTACAAAGCATTCTCAACTTGCCAAGGATCCAAAAAAACACAATCTTTTAGAAGGTTGGGCAAAGGAAGATGCTCGTTATGTTACAGCTTTAGCTACAGAATCGCAGGTTGGTCAGACAGTTAATGCTAGGAATTTAGAGCTTATGCTACGGCGTTTTGCTTCTCACCCCTTAGAAGAGATTCGTAATCTTGGTAAGTTAATTTATGAACAAATAGCTGAAGTTGCACCTTCGATCGTTATTTTTTACCAGGCTAATGAGCGTGACCAGAAGACCTATCCGGAGTTGAGGAAGTTAGCTTTTGAAATGATGCCGGTAGCCTCTTCATTTGAATCAGCAAAGACGCCTTCCGATGTTGAACTAGTTGAGTTTACCGAAAACGGAGATGCTATTATCGCAGCATCTTTGTTACATGTATCATCTCAGATGCCTTATGAACAATGTTTGATTATTACTAAGAAATTGTCTTCAGATGGGCTAAGAAGAATATATACAACTGCTTGGCAAAATATGCAGTTTTACGATTCTATGCTTCGGGAATTCGAATATGTAAATCTTACCTTTAATATTATTTTGTCGGCGGCTTGTTTTGGACAACTTAAAAGGCATCGAATGTCAACAATTACTGCTCAAGGCTATGATCCGGCCCTGGGGGTTACAATACCGGAATCAATCCATGAAATTGGGATGGAGAAGGAATTTCAAAAAATTATCGACAAGACTAATGATACCTATAAAATTATAGAAAAAACCACGCCCTTAGCTGCTCCGTATATTTTAACTAATGCTCATCGTCGGAGAGTTCTCATGCGGGTCAATGCTCGAGAGTTATACCATATATCACGTCTCAGAGAAGACGCACATGCCCAGTGGGACATACAAAATGTATCTAGGGCGATGACTGAAGAGGCTAAACGTGCGATGCCACTTACTTTTGGTTTGATCGGCGGCAAAGATAAATATAGTGAAATCTATCAAAAAATGTTTGGGAAGTTGCCAAAAGTTAATGAAGCGGCTTTGCCAACAGCCAGGAACATTAAATAAACATGAATTGTCCGGCTTGCAATAAAATTCTTAAAGACGTTAAGTGCCAGGAACAAACTGTTGGTTTGTGCGAAGGTTGTGGAGGAATTTGGCTTGAGCACGATAAGTTTTACAAGACAATTGAAAAATTAGTATCGAATGAAAAAGTCAGTTATAGTCAAATACGGCAAATCTATAAAGTGAGGCGATTTTTAAGCAAAAGACGTAAGCAGATAGTGAGAAAATGTCCGCGTTGTAATATAGATATGGGTACTTTTAATTTTTCTTATAACTCTGAAACTTTTTTAGATAAATGTCCTTTTTGTAAAGGTATTTGGACTGATAAAAAAGATAGAGTTGACTTGACTAAGCATTTAGAAGGGGCTTCTGAGGCTAATCCTTATACGCAGGTTTTAATTGAGGCAAAAAAACAATTTTTAAAAAGGCAGGTACTTAAGCGTAAGAATGTTGCGATTGGCGTAGCTGCTGTTTATTTAGTTATAGCTTTTGGGTTTGGTGATAAAGGAACCGGCCTGCGTTTATTTAAATTCTTAATTGTTCCTTTAGCCGGTATTTTTTTAGGGCAAAAAATAGACGATTTAATTAAATTTAGTTTTAATGTGCCTTTGGGTATAAAGAATATTAAGATTACCTTGGGTGAGGCAGTAGTTATTTGTGGATGGGTTTTGCTTTTTCTACCTTTATTTTTTGCTATTTTATTTTATAGGAGGTGAGCATGAAAAATCGGCGGAAATTCCCGAGAGTGAACTTAGAAGGTAAAGTTATGTGGCGAAGAGCAGGTAATTTTGATAATTTGGATGTAATTAGAAATGTTTCCGAAGGAGGCCTTTGCTTTGAAACTAGTGACTTAAGATTAGTAAACAATGACATAGTGCAATTTGAATTCCAATTGCCTAGTAAGGAAAGGGTTTATTCTAAAGCAAAGGTGTCCTGGGTTGGTGCAGTTGAGCCTGATCGGGTTGGTTGGCAGGCTGGAGCTGAATTTCAGGATATAAGTGATTTGGCCCGTGAAGATATTAGGCAATTTGTTGGTGTGACTCGCTATGGTTGTGATGAGTCAGTTGTTTAGTTGATTTTGGGCAGCCTTTAATTGAGTTTATCATTTGGGCTATTCGTTTTCTGCAGAGGGTTCTAGCCTGCGGAATTTTTTCTTTTCTGATTGAATCTTTTTACTTTTGAGTATTTTTTCTTTTGCTCGTTTTGAGCGTTTTCGTTTCTGTCGACGTATTTTTTCAATCTGCTTTTGTTTTTCACTTTTTCTTTCCAGGGTTAAACTCTCAATTTTATCAACAAGTATTCTTCGAGCTAAAAATCGGTTTAAAGCCTGGCTACGCTCTTTTTGGCATTTTACTTCTATTTTTGTAGGGGTGTGCTTTAGATAAACACAGCTGGAAGTTTTGTTTACCTTTTGGCCCCCTGGGCCGGCTGCTCGAATAAAACGTTCGATGATGTCTGATTCGTGTATTTTAAGCTGTCGCATTTTGGTTTTGAGCAGCTTTACCTTACTTTGAGAAACTCCATACTTTAGATGGTTCATAGTTGCTATTATATAGCTTTATTAGGTAATTTGCAAAATTGATTAGGCTTCTGATTGCATATCTGGTTAAATTTGTTACAATAAATATGGGTGATTTTGTGGAGTTCTTAGTTAAAGACTAAGGATAGCTGGATACTATTTTTAGTTAGCTTTGCGAACTCAGGCAATATTATGTCATTTAAGGAGGTAAAAATGCGGAAAGGCTTGTTGATTCTATTTTTTTGCTTTTTGGGCTTGGTTGCTTTATTTATATTTAGCAGTAGTTTCCCTGGTAAGCTAGAGGCTCAAGATTTAGAAGAGGAGAGCTACTTTGGCGACAACTCTCCAAGCTCTGAATTATCTATACCTAAGGACTGGGGGCAGCTAAGGGGCGTTAGCTCACACGATCAGAGTGATACCTTGTATTTTCAGACTTCTGACGGTACCATCCAGGTAGTTAGGGTTGTACTTATTACTCGTTCAGGGAAGCATTTTTTTAAGAAAATTGCTGAGGCCAAAATCAGTCGTAAATAACTTGAAAAAAGCCTCAAGTGGCGCTATAGTTATTAAAGGGGGGTTAGAGTATGAAGAATTTGTTGATTGGAGTTATTGTGATGTCTATCTTAGTGGGGTGTTTATCTTGGGGGGCGGCTTTCGCTCAACCTTCAAAAGACTATTTAGTAGCTACTCTTGATATACTAGTTGGTGAGGCGCTACAGGCCTATAATTCTGAAGACTATATTAAGTTTTTTGAGTACTTTTCTAAGGAAATGTCTCCAGTAACCACCAAACAATATTTCAAAGCGCTATATATTAATGGGTATAAACGGGATTTGGGTGAATTTCATTTGCGTGAGTTAATCGAAAATGATAGCTCGCTTGATCCTGATTTCCCGATGATGGTGTATAAGGGTCAGTTTGCCAAGTGTGATGATGCCCGGATAGTAGTTAATTTTGCCAGGGAATACGATAATTACAGAATAAAACGTATTCGTATTGATCGTATATTACGCTATGAATAAGGAATTAGCCGATAGTGATGCAAGAAAAAATAACTCGACGTCAGAAGAATCTATCGCGCCTGATGAGGGAGAAGAAACAGCTGCAAAAGGATAAGTTAAAAAGCCTTAAAAGGAAGTAATTGCCATGAAGAAGATTCTAAGTTTTTTTATCTGTTTTTTGCTAACTTGGTTTGTGACTACTTCGGTTTGCTATTCTGGCACTCAGAAAAAGTACTATCGTCTAGCCGCTGAATATCTAGCTGAAGCTGATTCACTGTATTCTGAAAATAAGCTCTATCAAGCTTATGATTTTTATGATAAGGCTATAAGTTCAGCTGAAGCTTCAGACCAACTTGAGCGCTTAAGCCAGAGAGAAATCGAGAGAATTAAAGATATTATCCGTCAAAGCAACAATGGCAAATCAAGGATTCATCAGGTAACACAAAATTTTCGAAGCACTATCCAAGCAAAGCGAGTATCTCGAGGGATGAGTAAAAGTCAAGTTTTGGCCAGTTGGGGTGACCCTAGCGATATCGAAAAAAAAATTTATAAGTGGCAAGAGCAGGAAGTTTGGAGTTACGGAAACGTTCTCGACGATAGCGATAAATTTGTTATTTTTCAAAATGGTCTAGTTATTGATTGGCGCAGTAAAGACGACCAGTAGTTAAAAAATTTTACAGTTTACTTATGGCTGCTAGATGCTTCAAAAGACAAATGCTAATTTCAGTAACCTGCCTTATTTTTATATTGTTTACTTTTGCCTACCCTTTACCTTTGTTAGCTAATAGTGTTTTTGATGAATTTAAGGACGCTATCTTGAATCAACCGACGAAGATTAAGATACAGGGGTTGTGTCAGAAGTACAATGGTGAGCGTTTGGATGGTTGGGCCTATGTGGTGAGCATAAGCAACGATGATGATGGAAATTCTATCGTAAACCTTTCCACAAAGAAAAACTATTCGTCTTTAGAGGCAATTCATGTGGTTGTATTTTTAAGACAGTATTTGGTTGGAAAAAAATTAAAAGCAAAGGTTGGCGACTATGTTCGTTTTATCGGAAACTTACAGGAAATAAGGATGAATACTATTATTCTTAGTGAAGGTGTTGTGAAATATTAAAATGGATAAAGCTTGTCGAACGTTATTTTTGGTTGTAATTTTGGCGTTGAGCTTAAATCTATCAGTTTCTAATGTCTACTCACAAAATTCTACTTTTAAGGTTAGCGAGTTTAATATTAATAAAAAACAACCGGTTTCTCCTGGCGAAATTATTGCTAGCTGTGTAGTCGAGGAAAGGGGGGATATACCTTATCGGCGTTACGCTCTCGTTTATACTGATTTTGAGAACAACAATGCTAAAATGCTGCTTGAGAAGACGGTAGTTCAGTGGGGAGGCTGGGGTTGGTCTGAAGTAACTTGGTTCAGTCCGACAACTGAAAGAAAATCATGCAAACTATCTTTAGTTGGCTCAGAGTGTACGGTTACTCTAACCCCAAAGGCAGATTTGAAATTAATTTTAAACGATGATGCCGGCAATATCAATATCAGAAAATCAACTAAGGTTAAGTTTTAAGGAGATATTGTAGTGAGCCAGAATCAGGAAAAAGTAGATGAATTAAGTAGCAAGATTTGGGATTTTGTGTACTCTTGGTGGCGTAAGGAAAAGGATATAACTATCCAAGAGGCTTTTGAAATTCAAATAGCCGCTTTAAGCACTTGTTTTACTCAAGCGCTCATAAACTTATCGGAATATTCAGATTTCACTCGTCAAGACTATATTCAGGCAGTAGATAAACTTCTTAAGATGACCAAGGAAGATATGCTTAAGGAAGATATTACTTCGACATTTGAATAATTGTTATAAATGAAAACCTCTTTTTTGTTTATTGTATTGTTTAGTTTGTTGTTTTCTTTTTATCTTTTAGCCCAAGATATCCCTGAAGAGTTAGTCGAGATTGGGTTTGATAGCTCAAGTCTTATTGATTACCGTCGGGAAGATGACATTGAGCATTTCTTTTTTCTTAATTGGCAGACCGATGAACCTTGGGATACAATAGTTTTTGTAGTGGAGAAGGGGCAAGTGGTAGATTGGTTTGAACAAGAACCGGATAATTCCTAATTAGCATTTCTCTTGAGATATTTAAATCCCGTGATACAATCGTTATAATTTATGCGCCCGTGGCTCAATTGGATAGAGCATTTGGCTACGGACCAGAAGGTTGCAGGTTCGAGTCCTGCCGGGCGCATTGCTTTAATAAATAAACTTAGGAGGGCGATATATGGCAAGAAAAGTTCTTTTAGTGGATGATGAGCAGGATTTTTTAACACTAATGTCAAAATTAATAATATCCTGGGGCTATGATGTGGTAACGGCTTCCAATGGCCAAGAAGCTTTGGAGTTGTCTTCTCATGATCGTCCGGACGTTTTAATTCTTGATTATCTTATGCCGGATATTAATGGGGTTGAACTTTTAAGAGAAATGCGTAAAGCCGGCACAAGGGTTCCAGCTATAATTTTTACTGCCAATCCGATGATTAAAGCCATGGAAGAAAGTGAAGAATTAAGCATAGCCGCTTTTATTCCTAAGATAAGTCCTTATGTTGATACTCAGGAAGACTTGAAGATGACCTTGGGTTTGCTTTGTCGATGAAGGATAGTTTATTTATTTTTTAAAAACAAACTGCGCCTGTGGCCCAACCGGATAGGGCATCTGGCTTCGGACCAGAGGGTTGTGGGTTCGAATCCTACCAGGCGCGTATTTTTCTATAATTTATTAACCGTAAAAAACAAAGAGATTAATTATGAAAGTTGCTGTTATCTATTATTCTCGAAGCGGTGTTACTAAAGAAATGGCAGAAATTATTTATGGCCAATTAAAAAAGAAGGGAGCTGAAGCTGATATTTTTTCGGTCTCAGAGGTGAAATCGGAGCAATTGTTAGATTATCAGGGTATAATAGTCGGCTCACCTACCTATTATGGAACCTTAGCTGCTCAGATAAAAGATTTATTTGATCAGAGCGTTACCTTTCATGGTAAATTAGACGGAAAGCTCGGTGCGGCATTTTCTTCGGCAGCAAATATTGCCGGAGGTAACGAGACAACGGTGCTAAGTATTTTAGAGGCAATGTTAATCCACGGCATGATTATTCAAGGTGATCCCCGGGGAGATCATTACGGTCCAGTGGCGATTGGTAAAGTTGATCAACGCTGCCGAGAAAACTGCTTAAGGTTTGCCGAAAGATTCGTTGAGTTGCTAAAAAAAATCAGTTGAAGTATTAAAATTTTTAAAGATTTTAATGAGTAAAGCGTTAATAGTATTTGTGACTATTCCTCAAAACAAAGCTAACGGTTTCATTAAGAAGCTATTGAAGCAAAGGCTTTGTGCTTGTGTAAATGTTATAAAAGGCATTGAATCATTCTTTTGGTGGAAGGGAAAAATCGATACCGCCAAAGAAGCACTTCTTTTAATTAAAACAAAGGATTCCAACTTTGCTCCTTTAAAGAAATTCATCGAGTCAATTCATCCTTATGAGGTTTGCGAAGTGGTAGCTTGCAAGGTAGATAAAATAAACCGAAAGTATCTAGCTTGGTTAATGAAGGAAAGTAGTGGTTGAGCAACTTCTTGTTAGTTTAGAAAAAGTTTTCACTACCTCTCCTGGCTGGGGGTTGGGGGCTAGTTTTCTGGCTGGGATCTTGGTTAGTTTTTCGCCCTGCATCTACCCTTTGATTCCGATCACCTTAGGAGTGGTTGGGGTTGAATCAGCTTCAACTCGCCTAAGGAGTTTTTCAATCAGTTTAGTATTCGTTTTGGGGTTTGCTGTTGTCTTTACTGTTTTAGGGGTAGTTTCTTCTTTGATTGGCAAGTTTCTAGGAACTTTTTTTGTTAATCCGATAACTTATTTAATTTTGACGATTATTCTTTTTTCTCTCGGTCTATCTTCGCTAACCGGCTTTACTATCAATATTCCCTTTTTTTCTTTTAATTATGATAGCAATAAACCTAAAGAGTACTTTTCGATATTCATTTTAGGAATGGTTAGCGCTTTTGGTATTATTCCTTGTAGTTTTCCGGTTTTGGGGGCGATACTAAGTGTTATTTCTCTGCAGCAGAATATTGTCTACGGAGCAGTTGCTCTTTTTATTTTTTCCTTAGGTTATGGGACTTTGCTCATTGTCTTAGGCACCTTTTCTGGTCTTATTAAGAAATTGCCAAAGCAGGGCAAATGGCTTACAATAATAAAACGAATTCCTGGTGTATTGTTGATGGTAATGGCCGTTTACTTTTTAGTAAAATTTATAAGTTTGATATGATTAAAAAGATTAGCTTTTTTTTATTGATTTGCTGTCTTGCTTTATCGGTGCTCGCCGAGGATGAGGTAAAGTTTTCAAGCTTAACCGGCCAAGAATTTTCTTTTGAGGAATTAACAGCACATCCGAACACAGTGTTATTTACCTGGGCAACTTGGTGTGTTTATTGTCGACGTGAATTAGCGCGCTTGGCTGAGCAATGTACATTTTTTGAAGACGTGGAGGTTTTCTTTGTAAACATTGGTGAGAAAAAAACCGCAGTTGAAAGGTTTACTGACAGAGAAGAGTTTAAGGATTGCGTAAAAGATAAAATAATACTGGACTCACAGTATTTAATTGCCAAGGAATTTAATATCGTTGGTATTCCTACCTATCTATTTTTCAAGGATGGTCAGCTTATCGAGAAATCATATTTCTTAAATCAGAAGCTTATCGATAAAGCCTACCATTCCCAATAAAAATTTTTCTTTATTAAACTAATATAAAATATTTTTCGACGCTAGCTTTAATTTTAATCTAGGTGAGCTAGTGGGGTATAGTTAGAATTCTGCTTGTAGTGTTGTTGTTGGGATTGGCTTCCCAGGTGCGCTGATCGTAGTTTGCAATAACGTTAAACTCATGTTTGCCCTTGCGGCGTATTTTGTAGCGCCAAGCAACCTTGCTGCTTTGATGAGCTAAAAGCTTTGGTACTGGACGACCATTTTTAGACCCATTGGGAAATATTATTAATGCTCGGGTGCGCTCGGAAGTCAAATCACCATTATTTTTAATATCGGCAATTACTTTTATTATCGAGCCAACTTTTATTACAGGAGGCATAACTACTTCAATTGAAGAAACGGTAAAATCAGGCAATTGTACTGGTTTCGGAGTAGGAATTTCATTTAAAGCTCGGGATAAGGCCAGGTTAAGTTGTTTATTTAGTTGTAACTGTTTTTGGAGCAAGGTTAAGCCGTTGATTATTATCTGTTGTGCCCAACTGCGGTTACTGAGTTCTATTCTATCGATTAATTGGGTTCGAATTAATTGCTGAGCAGTTTCAATTCTTTGAATTGAGGAGGCAATAATTTTCTTTAGTTCTTCTATTTCATGTTGTTTGGCTAAGCTACTGAGGTGACTATAAAAGGCGATGTCACTCTGTAGCAGTTCTTGAAAGTTTTCGCCGTAGCTATTTTCGAAGGATTCAAGACAGCGCTTATAGTAGTGATAGGCACCTTCTGAGAAAATGGTATCTTTTAGTTCGTCGCCGAGGTAACTGTCGATTTCTTGACAAGTTTTATAGCCAAGCATTAAGGAATTCAGATTTCTTTGCGGGTTAGCCGCTTCCGGAAGAAATTGTTGCATGAAGCTGCTTAAGGTTTCAGTTGGGTTTTTGGGGCCAAGGAGTTTATGATTTGACTTTTTTGCTTGGTTGCGAATATTCCTAGTAATTTTTTTGTAGTGTTTTTTTCCAGTCGGGAGAGAAGCATCAACTAAATTAATTGTTTCTTGATTTATTTCTGAGAGGCTTATTAATGATTCGTGTAGCCGATCGAGGAAAAGCTTATCTTCAATCGTTATTTGACTTTCTAGAAAATCTTTACTTTCTTTGATTAGGCGTTTAGGAATTTTGACTTCGGCGAAGCTAGAGACAGCGGTAGTCAGGTAAATTAGAGAAACTAAGACAATAATCAGCCATTTTTTTTCTTTCATAGGTTATCTGAGCGTATTATAGCAGATTTTTATTGCAATGTATATATTTTTTCTTAAATTTATCGGTAAATTGTTCCTGGCCGGGTCTATGTTTTCGTTGACACTGTTTGTTTTTTATGATATTGTAGACCACTCTTATGAAGCTAAAAAAATCAATAGGCATAATCGGTTTTGGCAATATGGGCTCTGGATTGGCCACTCGGCTGAAGCGCCATTATCGGGTATTAGTTTTTGATCAGGATTGTAAGAAAACTAAAGCTCTTCGAGGAGTAAAAAAGGCATTAAGTATAGAAGAGTTACTCTTGGATGCTAACCAAATTATCATTGCAGTTAAGCCACAAAATTTTCCCAGCCTACTTAAGAAGATTAAAGGTAACTTTGATAATAAGTTGTTTATTTCCATTGCTGCGGGTATTTCCACTCAATATATTGAAAAAACCTTAGCCAGAGTAAGGGTGATTAGGGTAATGCCTAATTTGCCTTCAAAAATAGGAAAGGGAATGTCTTGCTTAGCTAGAGGGCGTTTTGCTAAAGCTGTTGATTTGAGCCTTGCTAAAAAGATTTTCAAACACTTAGGGCAGATTTTAGTTTTAAATGAAAAGATGATTGATGCGGCAACGGCCGTATCTGGCAGTGGACCGGGCTATGTTTATGCTTTCTTGGAGTCAAATTGTTTTAGTGGCCGTAAGGTTCCCGCGGTTTTAATTCGCGACTTTAAGCTCGATTTTAAAAAAGCAGCAAGAGCAGTCGGCTTTACTAAATCTCAAGCAGATCTTTTGGTTGATGCTACAGTTAGTGGTTCGCTTGCTGTGCTTAGTCATTCAAGATTAAGCATCAGTCAGTTAAGAAAGCAAATTACCTCTAAAGGGGGGACTACTGAGAAAGCTTTAAAAGTTCTGAAAAGAGGAGGCTCTTTGACTGATGCCGTAGGAGCGGCATTGCTGAGGGCGAAACAGTTATCTAAAAAGAGGTAGAAATAATGTCAAAGATAGGTGTTATCGGTGGAAGTGGGCTTTATGAACTAGAGGGAATAAAAAAAATTGATCAAATTGAGTTGGCAACTCCTTTTGGTCCAACATCAGCCCCATTTGTTATCGCTGAATTAGAAGGCAGTGAAGTGGTGTTTTTGCCGCGTCATGGGCAGCATCATCAGATAAGTCCCAGTTCGATTAACTATCGAGCAAATATTTATGGGATGAAAAAGCTTGGCGTCGAAAGAATTATTTCTGTTTCGGCCTGTGGATCTTTGAAAGAGGAGTTTAAACCTCTTGATTTTGTTATTTGCGATCAGTTTGTCGATAGAACTAACCAGGCTCGAAAATACACTTTTTTTGACCAAGGCTTGGTTGCTCATATTAGCTTTGCTCATCCTATTTGTAGTCATCTGGCTCAGGAGTTAAAAAAAGCTGCTCAAAAAGTAAAAGTCACCGCACATTGCGGCGGTACTTATCTTAATATGGAGGGGCCGCAATTTTCAACTTTAGCCGAGTCCAATCTTTATCGAAGTTGGGGTATGGATATAATTGGTATGACTAATATGGTTGAAGCTCGATTGAGCCGTGAGGCAGAAATTTGCTATGTGAGCCTAGCGGCGGTTACTGACTATGATTGTTGGCATCCGGATCATGACAGTGTTACTCTTGAGGTAATATTAAATAATTTAAAAGCTAACGTTGATAATTCTAAGAAGGTGTTACGTGAGTTTATCTTGCTTTTGGGTGAGCAAAGACCTTGCACTTGCGCTGGAGCTTTGCAATCTGCAATTATCACCAGAGGTGAATTTATTCCTGCGGAAACTAAAGAAAAATTAGATATTATTATCGGTAAATATATTAAGTAAAAATGAGTATTCTAGTTGGCGGAACAGTTGCTATTGATACGATAGTTACACCTTTTAGCCGGGCTGAAAGCGTTCTTGGCGGTTCGGCGACCTACGCTTCCTTGAGCGCAAGTTTTTTTTCACCAGTAAGTTTATCCGCTGCTGTGGGGACTGACTTTTCAAAAAAGCAGATTGCTGTTTTAAAAAGCAAAGCGATAGATTTGTCAGGTCTTGAAATTATACCGGGTGAGACATTCAAGTGGGGAGGAGAGTATGGCCAGAACTTTTCCGACCCAAAGACACTTTTTACTCAAATTAATGTACTTTCAGAATTCGACCCTCAGATACCTGAAAAATACAAAAAAAGTAAATATTTATTTTTAGCTAATATTTCTCCTGAAATTCAGATTAAGATTTTAAATCAGGTTAAAAAACCAAAGATAATTGCTTGCGATACGATGAATTATTGGATTGAAAATACACCCCAACAGCTTCTTAGGCTGCTTAAGAAAGTAGATATATCTTTTATCAATGAATCAGAAGCAAAGCAGCTTACTGGCCAGGGTAATTTGCTTAAAGCTGCCAGAAAAATACTTAAATTAGGCCCTAAGGTAGTAGTAATCAAGAAAGGTGAGCATGGGGTGATTTTGGTTTCCGAAAGCGATGTTTTTGCTGCCCCGGGTTTTTTGCTTGATTCGATAGTAGATCCCACCGGAGCCGGCGATACTTTTGCCGGTGGATTTATCGGCTACCTAGCTAATAAAAATAAATATGATAAGGTATCATTAAGGCAGGCAGCTGTCTGCGGAAGCGTTATGGCAACTTTTACTGTTGAAGATTTTAGTGTCCGGCGTCTGAGTTCTTTAACCGTACCTGAGATTAATAAAAGAATGAAAAAATTTAAAAAAATTACCTCATTTTAAATGAACTACAAAGATACACTTAATTTGCCTAAAACCGGTTTTTCAATGAAGGCCAATCTTGCTAAGCTTGAGCCGGAGATTCTTTCGGTTTGGCAAAAATTAGATATCTACTCCTACCTGCGCCAGGAACGCAAAGGCCAAGATAAATATATACTTCATGATGGGCCGCCTTATGCTAATGGATTAATTCATATTGGTCATGCCTTAAATAAAATTTTAAAAGATATTGTTATTAAATATAAAATTTTGCGTGGTTTTGATTGCCCATTTATCATTGGTTGGGATTGCCACGGCCTTCCGGTAGAGCATCAACTGTTTAAGGAGCTAAAGCTCACTAAGCACGATGTTAATATTGGTGATTTTAGGTTAAAAGCTAAAGATTACGCTTTAAAATTTGTCGAGCTTCAATCTGAAGATTTTAAACGTCTCGGTGTGTTTGCTGATTGGGATAATCCTTACCTTACTTTGGACCCTAATTATGAGCATTCGGTAATGAAATTGTTGGAAGAGTTAGTAGCTAAAGGTTATATCTATCGGGGAAGAAAACCAGTTAATTGGTGCGCTAGCTGTGAAACTGCCCTGGCTGAGGCTGAAGTTGAATATGCTGATAAGGAGTCAGACTCAACCTATCTCTTATTCGCGGTTGACGACGATAAAGGAATGCTTAAGGGTAAAGTCCAGGGGCCGGTTTATTTTTTAGTTTGGACAACTACCCCTTGGACACTTGTTTCGAATGTAGCTGTGGCGGTGCACCCAGAATTTAAGTATTCGCTTATTGAGCTTAATGGTAAAAGAGTATTCGTTGCCCAAGAGCTAATTCCAACTTTAGAGGGAAAGCTTAAGACAAAAGTTGAAATTTCGCAAACTTATACCGGTAAAGATTTGGAGGGTTTGGTTTTAGCTCATCCTTTTTTAAATAGGAATTCGAAAGTTGTCTTGGCTGATTTTGTTTCTTCAGAGGAAGGTAGTGGTTGTGTCCATATTGCTCCTGGTCATGGTCAAGAGGATTTCTCTCTGGTTAAGAAATATTCCTTAGAGGTAATCATGCCCTTGGATGATAAGGGGATTTTTCTTGAACCGGATCAATTTAAGGGTAAAAATATAAATCAAGCTTCTAGTGCAGTTTTAGAAATATTAGAGAGTAAGGGGTCTTTAGTTAAACATAACAGAATTAAGCATTCTTATCCGCATTGTTGGCGTTGCAAGCAACCGGTTATATTTAGAGCTACTTATCAGTGGTTCTTTAAGGTAGATCATCAAGATTTACGCAATAAGGCCTTAGCCGAGACTGAAAGAGTTAATTGGGTTCCTGAATCAGGCAAAGAGAGAATGAAAAGCATGCTCACTGTCCGACCTGATTGGTGTTTATCGCGTCAGCGACTTTGGGGGGTTCCGATTCCGGCTGTACGTTGCAGAAAGTGTCAAGAGGTGGTGCTTAGCGATAAGGTGATTGCTACGGTTGCTAAAGTTTTTAAAGAGAAAGGGTCTGATTCCTGGTTTAAACTATCGGCCGATAAGTTTATACCTAAGAATTTAACTTGTCCAAAGTGTAATAATAAAGATTTCGATAAAGAGTTTGATATTTTAGATGTTTGGTTTGAGTCTGGAGCAAGCTTTCTGGCGGTGCTTGAGAGGCTTAAGGAATTAAGGTTTCCGGCTGACCTATATTTAGAAGGAAGTGACCAGCATCGGGGTTGGTTTCAGGTGTCATTGATACCTTCGGTGGCCAAACAAAAACAAGCTCCGTTTAAGACAATTCTTACTCATGGTTTCGTCGTTGACGGTGAAGGAAAGAAGATGTCTAAGTCCTTGGGCAATGTTATTGCTCCGCAAAAGATTATAAAAGATTACGGAGCTGAGATTTTACGTCTTTGGACCGCCTATAGTGATTATAGCGAGGATGTTAAGATTTCACCGGAGATAATAAAGCAGTTAGTAGATATGTATCGAAAGGTTAGAAATACGATTCGTTTTATTTTGGGTAATATTGATGATTTTGATCTTAAGCGTGATAGCCTAGCCTATGATCAGTTGTTAGAGGTAGACAGGTATATGCTTTCACGTTCACTAAGTATTTTTAAGGAAGGGCTTAATAATTATGATCAGTTCCGATTTTATAAGGTTTGTCAGACAATATTTAACTTTTGTAATTTAGAGCTGAGCTCTTTTTATCTTGACATTCTTAAAGATAGACTATATACTTTCTCTCAAAATTCAAGGGAGCGTCGGAGCGCTCAATTTGTTCTTTATCATATTTTAGACCTTTTAATTAAGCTGATTGCGCCAATACTTTCTTTCACTGCTGAGGAAGTCTATTCAGCCTGGGGCAATAAGCTTGATAAGAAAGATTCTATTTTTTCGGCTCCAATCGATCTTAGCCATTATAAGGGCTGGCTTGATGAACCCTTAGAGGAGCGTTGGCAGAAAATAGCTTCTTTGCGGGTTAAGGTGCTTAAAGAAATTGAAGTTCAACGTGAGGCCGGTTTGGTCGGAAGTTCTCTTGAGGCTGAAGTCAAAATAGTTTGCCCAAAAGAAGATTATCAGGTTTATTATCAATCTCAGGATTTACTACGAGAAGTTTTTATTGTATCAGAAGTTAACTTAGAAGAAGGTATACCCTTAATCGAAGTAACTAAAGCTAAGGGTGATAAATGTCAGCGTTGTTGGAATTTTTCAACTAGTGTCGGTAAAGATTCAGATCATTCCACTATTTGCGAAAGGTGTTTGCGATCTCTAAAGGAGGATTAACAATGGCAAAAAAAGCAGTTAAAAAAACTAGCCCAGTGAAGAAAGCCAAAAAAACATCGGTTAAAAAAATAAAACGGCGTTTTCTTAAGAAAGAACTTGATTTTTATCGTGAACGATTACTAGATCTTAAAGATGATACTCTTAGGCAGATGCGGGAGATTTCTCAAGATACCCTGATGAAATCTCAGAAGGATATGTCTGGCGACATGTCCGGATATGGATTGCATATAGCTGATGCGGCTTCTGATAGCTATGAGCGCGATTTCAATCTTGGACTTGTCTCTACCGAGAGAAGAATTGTTATGGAGATAGACGAGGCTTTAAAGAGAGTGGCTGATGGCAGTTACGGAATTTGTTTAATTTCGGGAAAACCGATTAAAAAATCACGACTTAAAGCTATTCCTTATGCAAAACATACTAAAGAGTGTCAGGAGAAATTAGAAAAAGAAGGCAGTATTTGATTTATGGGGTAGTAGGCTTAACTGCCGGATTTATTTTTCTTGCCGACTTTATTATCAAAGTTTACCTGCGTGCTAATTTTGCTTACCAGTCGATCCCAGTATTTAAAAACATATTTCATATCACAGTTATTTTTAATACCGGAGCTGCTTTTGGTATTTTGAAGGATAACACTGCTCTGCTTACCTATCTAGGCATACTGTTTGTTGCTTTATTTATTTTTTTTATAAAGAAGGAAGAAAAGAAGAGCATTCTTTTCTTAATTGCCTGCGGTTTGATTTTAGGAGGAGCCCTATCTAATCTTTATGATAGAATATTTTTAGGTTTTGTCGTCGACTACATTGACTTACGTGTTTGGCCGGTATTTAACTTATCCGACTCAGCTATTAGTATTGGCGTATTAACTCTGTTAATTAGGTCTCTAAAGAAACCTTTAAAAGATTAGCCGAGTATTAAATCGTAAGTTAGGTTTATGAGAATGGATCGGAAAATAATAGTTACTAAGGAATTTGCCGGAAAACGTCTAGATAGGTTTTTAACCACTCAGATTAGTGAACTTTCTCGGACAAAGATAAGTAATTTAATTTCTAGTGGTAAGGTTTTTGTAGATGGTTTAAGTAGAAAGCCTAGCTTTTGTCTGCGTGAGACTCAGCAGGTGCGCATCAGCCTTGAAGAAGAAAAACAAACTTTAGTTGCTTATGATTTTCCGGTTAAGATTATCTACGATGATGATGATCTTATTGTTGTTGATAAGCCAACTGGTCTAGTTGTCCACCCGCCACAAAAAGGCTATGATAAGACTCTGGTTAATGCTTTAATTCATTTAGGTAAAGATTTAGCTGAGACTAGTGATTTGCGGCCGGGAGTTGTTCACCGCTTAGATAAAGAAACTAGTGGGGTAATGGTCTTAGTTAAAAACCAACAGAGCTATGAAAACTTAGTAGACCAATTTAAGTCGCGAAAAGTAAAAAAAGAATACCTTGCTTGGGTGTGGGGTAAAATCAAAAAAGATAAATTTAACATAGACCTGCCTTTGAGCCGTGATAGCAAAAATCGTCTCAAGATGAAAGTAAGTTTTTTGGCCTCAAAAAAAGCTTATACTAAAGCTGAAGTAGTTAAGAGATTGGAGGAGACAACTTGCTTGCGTCTTATGCCAATTACTGGGAGAATGCATCAGCTCAGGGTTCATCTTAAATTTTTAGGCTATCCGATTGTCGGCGATAAAAAGTATGGAGTTAAGGACAACTACCGAGAGCTGTTGTTGCATGCTTGTGTTTTGAGCTTTATTCATCCTAAGAGTAACAAATTACTGAAGTTTACTTCACCTATTCCCGAACGATTTTCTAGTTTTTCCAGAGAACATATTTGAGCTTTATTGAATCTGTGCTAAGATATAGAATATGAGCTACGATATCAAGCCTTTGTGCGGCATAAATAAAGAAATAGACATTCCGGCCGATAAATCTATATCCCACCGGGCAGTAATTATTTCCTCAATTTGCGAAGCTAGAACTAAGATCAAGAACTTTCTTAATTGTGAGGATACTAAAGCCACAATTGATTGTTTAAAAAAACTAGGCCTAAGAATAGAGCAAAAGGGTAGTGAAGTAATTGTTGATGGGGCAGGAAAATTTTTTCCGAAGCCAAAAAATCAGCCGTTAAAACTCAATGCTAATGAGTCTGGAACAACTATACGAATCTTGAGTGGTTTATTAGTGGGGCAGAAGTTTTCGGTTAAATTTGAAGCTGCCCCAGGGTTGAATCGGCGACCGATGACTAGGATAGTTGATCCTTTAACTAGGATGGGAGCCAAGATAGAGGGCGCTTGTCCGCCACTTTTAATATCACCGGTTAGTCAAGAATTAAAAGGTATAGAATATGAGTCACCAATCGCCAGCGCCCAAGTTAAGTCGGCAATTATCTTGGCATCTTTATTTGCTCAGGGGCAAACAAAGATTAAAGAGCCATATCAATCTCGAGATCACACTGAGAGAATGCTAGCTCTTTTTAAGGCAAATATTAAGATTGAAGCTGACCGAACTATTGTTTGCGGTAAGACAGATAAGCTAGAGACTCCTGGTGAAATTTTTATACCTTCTGATTTTTCGTCAGCTGCTTTTTTTATCGTTTTAGGTTTAATTCTCAAAAATTCCCAACTTTTGATTAAGAAGGTTAATATTAATCCTACTCGATCAGGATTGTTAAAGGTGTTAAAAAACCAGATGGGGGCAGATATCCAGATAGAAAATAAGAAAGAAGGCTATGAGCCGGTTGCTGATATTTTAGTTAAGAGCTCTGAGCTTAGGGCCACGAACATTAATTCTTCCCAAATACCTTCGATGATTGATGAAATTCCGATACTTTCGGTCGCTGCTAGTTTTGCTAAGGGCATTACGACGATTAAAGGTCTAGCCGAGTTAAGAGTTAAAGAGGCAGATAGGGTTGAGTCGATTCAGATGATGCTAAGCGCAGCCGGGGTAAAGACTAAACCTTTGAGTAGGGACGGAATTGAGATCACTGGCTCAGCATCGTTAACTCAAGCTACTTTTGATAGCTTTAACGATCACCGAATGGCTATGAGTTCAGTTATTTTAGGTTCTCTGATCGGTGGTTGCAAAATTAACGATATTAAATGTATTGATAAGTCTTTTCCTCAATTTATTTCTTTAATCAATTCGCTTCAAAAATAATGAAGATAACAAAAACTTCTTTTAATCCTAGTAAAATTATTCTGGCCGGCCTTAACTACCGTGATCATGCCAGAGAATTAAAAATGAAAATCCCCAAAGAACCGGTAATATTTTTTAAGGCTCCGACGGCTTTAATCGGCCATGGCGATAAAATTATTTACCCTAAAAATGTTAAGCGTTTAGACTATGAGGCTGAGTTAGCTTTAATAATTAAAAAGAAGGCCAAAGATGTTTCGGTCAAAGAAGCTAAAAAATATATACTAGGGTTTACCTGCCTTAATGACGTAACTGCTCGCGATTTGCAAAAGAAAGATGGACAGTGGGCCAGGGCTAAATCTTTTGATACTTTTTGTCCGATAGGGCCATGTCTAAAAACAGATTTGGATTTATCCAATTTAAGAATTCAAACTTATCTTAATGGAAAATTAAGGCAAGATTCTACCACTCAACAGCTTATTTTTTCGGTGGAATACCTAGTTTCTTTTATTTCTAAAATAATGACTCTTTATCCCGGAGATATTATTTCAACCGGAACTCCTCCCGGAGTAGGCAAAATGGAGCCTGGCGATCAAGTTGAGGTGGTTATCGAAGGGATTGGTAGATTAAGAAATAAGGTGTTTAATTAGGAGCGAGGTTTATGAAGGTCTGTACTGAGTACATTAAGCTTAATACAAAAAAGAAGATTGAATTTGTTAATATCACCGATACAGTTGAAGCTATTATCCAAAAGAGTCAAATAAAAGAGGGCTTGTGTTTAGTGAATACGATGCATATCACTGCTTCGGTTTTTATCAATGATGAGGAGGAGGGGTTAAAGGCAGATTTTAGGCAATGGCTGGAGGAGCTTGCTCCGGGAGATATCGATAAATATAAACATAATTTAACCGGGGAAGATAATGCCTATGCTCATCTTAGAAGAACGATTATGGGGCGTGAGGTTGTTGTAGCGATAACTGATGGTCGGTTAGATTTTGGGCCTTGGGAACAGATATTTTATGGCGAGTTTGATGGTTGCCGGCCGAAGAGGATTTTAGTGAAAATTCTGGGTCAATAAAATAGGGTATAGACTTTATTTATTAGGGATGATATACTTACCTAAAGTAGCAATATTGATATTCGAAGGAAAATTTAGATGCAAATAGGGGTTATGGATTTTAAAAATAGTAAAAAGACTTTTACTTTAATTGAAATCGTTATTATTATCGTTATTATCGCTGTCTTAGCGACCATAATGATTCCGGTTTATCTTAATACTATCGAAAAATCAAAGCGGACAGCTTGTGAAACAAATCAAAGAGTTCTCCTTGGAGCCTTAGAGTTGTACTCACTTGAGCATACAGTCTTACCGGCTTCCTTGAGTCAGTTGCCAGATAAGTATTACAAACAGGCCTGGGCAAAAGTTTTATCTGAGCCGGGAAGCTGGAAGGTAAGGTTGGCTTATGCGATTTCTGAGTTTAGTTTTCAGCAGTTAGCCTATGCGGCTAGTGATTGGTTGCATCAATACATCTCGCCGGCCGGACCAGTGTGTCCTTCTGATCGTACTCCGCCGCCGATGGACTATTCATATGGTTTAAGTTTTCAGTTTTTTGAAGCAACTGCATTTCAATTTAGAAATGCTAATCCTGATGATCTTGTAATTGCCGATAGCAATGATCCAATTTTTTGGCGTCCCGAACCTAGGCATAAAAGTTATGGTATTTTCGGTGCTAATAGATACGGTATTAGTATTACTCGAGGAAATAAAATTATTTATTATCCGATAAAAAATGGCCAAGGCGATGAAGATGCTGCCGAGGGTATGGGAGGAGAGACCAACCGTTCTGCGGTTAGCAAACATGAGTGTAAGGTTAAGCGTTGCGCTACTCTTTGGCAAACAGATGATTGGGGTAGCTGTGTTCTTAATTGTGAATCAGCGGGGCCTATTGAGGATGATGAAGGCGAAAATGTGAACGAAGGCGTGGATGAAGACCATTGCTTTATTGCCACAGCTGCCTATGGGACGGTAATGGCTCAAGATGTAAGAGTGCTTTCTGAGTTTCGTGATAAGTATCTTTTAAATAATAGTTTTGGGAAAAGGTTTGTAGGAGTTTACTATCGGCTTAGTCCACCAGCTGCAGACTACATACGAACTAGGCCGTATCTTAGGAGAGCTGTAAGGGCAATGCTGAAACCAGTGGTTTGGTTAGTAGGGCTCAGTCAAGAGTAATTTGTATTTTTAGGGGTGTATATTTGATAGGGGAGAGTATCTAGACATAAGGAGGAACTATGGATTTTAAAAAGGGTAAAAAAGTATTTACTTTAATTGAGATTGTAATTGTTGTTGTTATTGTCGCTGTTTTGGCGACTATAACGATCCCAACTTATTTTAATACTATCGAAAAATCAAAGCGGACAGCTTGCGAAACAAACCAACGAGTTCTCCTCGGAGCCTTAGAGATGTACTCACTTGAGCATACAGTTTTACCGGCTTCCTTGAGTCAGTTGCCAGATAAGTATTATAAGCAGGCTTGGGCAAAAGTTTTATCTGAGCCGGGAAGTTGGAAGGTAAGGTTGGCTTATGCGATTTCTGAGTTTAGTTTTCAGCAGTTAGCCTATGCGGCTAGTGATTGGTTACATCAATACATCTCGCCGGCCGGACCAGTGTGTCCTTCTGATCGCACTCCGCCGCCGATGGACTATTCATATGGTTTAAGTTTTCAGTTTGCTGGAGCAACTGCGTTTCAATTTAGAGATGCTAACTCGAAAGATATTGTGATTGCTGATAGTGATGACTCAATTTTTTGGCGCCCTGAACCCAGGCATAAAAGTTATAGCATTTTTGGTACCACCAACTATGCTACCAGCGTTACTCGAGGAAATGAAGTTGTCTATTATCCGATAAGAGATGGTCAAGGTGATGAAGATGTTGCCGAGGATATGGGAGGAGAGGCTGACCGTTCTGCGGTTAGTAAACATGAGTGTAAGGTTGACCATTGTGCCCATCTTTGGCAAACAGCTGGTTGGGATAGCTGTATTAGTAATTGCGAGCTAGAGGAACCCAATGCTAGTGAGTTTATAGAGCCTGATACTGGTCCTGCAGGCACTGATCTTCCTCCGGGTTCGATTGATCCTGCTCAGCAAAATAGCAGAGGTAACTGTAATTCCGCCTGTTCACATAATCGCAATGTTTGTAAACAAGCCTGTCCGAATAATCAGGGAGAATGTAGGAAGGCATGTGAAGATAGGCGCGATGAGTGTAGGAATACGTGTAATACTGAGCATCAGAATTAAGCCTTAGCAAACCTGGTGAGGCCGCGCCTAAGAAGGCTTTTAAATGGAAATCTGCGGTGCCTGAAAATTTCAGGATGTACCTTTAGATAAGATTAAAAAAATTTTACCTACCGACACGATAGCTTGCGGGTATAATTACTGTTTAACAGAGATGGTCTTATAAAGGTAAGCTGCAGTCATTAGTTACAGCAGCATTTAAATAGTTTAAATTTAGTGAATAAGAAAAACTACTCTTTATTTTTTGCAATCGCCTGCGTCTCGTTGTTTTTATTTATTTTTGGTGAAACATTACTTCCTCAAGTAGTTTCGTCATTTAATAAATTTTCCAGTCAGTTTTTCTACTATCTTAATCCCAAAGAAAACCTCGCCCAAGATATCGTAGTGGTTCAGATTGATGACTATTCACTTTCTGAGGTAAACAAAACTTGGCCCTTTCCGCGTTCTTTTTACGCTAAAGCTTTAAATATTTTAAATGAAGAAGGAGCTAAAGTTGTAGCTTTAGATATTGTCTTTCAGGGGAAAGGCCCCTCAGAAGAAGATGATCTATTGCTTAAGCAAGCCCTAGAGAATTTAAAGGGGAAAGCTATTCTAGCTTCATATTATAATCCTGATGGCGTTCTTGAGTCTTCAGAGTTATTCGGTGATTACGCTACGGTAACTTTCGTTGAAGCTATTGTTGGCAAGGACGGTTTAGCGAAAAGCTTAAGAGCCTTAATTCAGAGGGAATCTTTTTTTAAGTTTTGTTGGGCCATTGAAGCTGTCGCTAAATATAAAGGTGTTGTTCCTCACAAGCAGGCCGATACTATAGTTTTAGGTAAACAAGCCATACCTTTTGATTCGGGAGGAGTTTTTCCAATAAACTATTTACTTAAGCCTAAAGATTTTAATGTTGTCCCTTTTTATGATCTTCTTCAGCGCGACTATCCTGACAATTTTTTTAAAGGAAAAATAGTTTTAATCGGCTCTACTGCCGAGATAGTTCATGACATACTGCTGACCCCTTTAGAGAGAATGCCGGGGGTGTTTATTCAGGCTAATGGAATTGTCGGTATTCTTGAGGGTAAATATTTAGAGGTTGTTCATCCGGCCTTTACTTTGGCAATATTATTTATAACCTTGGGGTTAATTGCTTTGACTGTAGTTTCTTTCAGTTTATTAAGGAGTTTAGTTCTTTGTATCGGATATCTTTTGGGTCTTTTTTGGTTAACCATCGGGTTAAAGTTTTTAGGTTGGGACTTATCTTTCGGAGCGCTGGCCTTGTCAGTTTTAAGTTTTTTTGTTTTAGGTAATCTTTATAATTACTTTAGATTTATAGCGGTGCTTGCTAGGATAAAAACCTCGATGACCATAGACCCTTTTAGTAAATTATTTAGATTACGCTATTTTTATGAGCGGCTGAATCTTGAGGCTGGAAGTCTTCCCAGGAAAAAACTTCAAATAGTTATTGTAAGTTTAGAAGGGTTTGCTGAGGCCACGAAAGGAGGCAAATTTGAAAATTTGCAGAAGTTATGGGGAGGTATCAACTCAGTTCTTTTTGGAAACGGAGAGCTTTGGGCTCGTTGCAATCAGGAAGTTATAATTGGCGCAATGAATCAAAATTTAAATTTGAATAAATTAAAGAAAAGTTTAGATGTGATATTTTTTGAACATGAACTGCCAATTAAAGTGAAACTGGGCGTGTTTAAGCTTAAGGGCTCTTCAAATGTTCGGGATATAATTCCTTATGTGGTTAGTGAGCTCGCTAAGTATAAAGAGGACTTGCTTTTGCTTGATGATTCTCAACTTCCCAACTATAAGGTACAGAGATCCCAAGGCAATGATTTTATTACTTCATTGTATGCAGATTCCGAGATGAAGAATCAAGAACTTTTAGATGCGATTGAAAGGCGAACAGAGGAGGAAGCTAAGCGGCAAAAAACCTATTTACAAGTTATAACTTCTTTAGTTACTGCTCTTGAGTCAAAGGATCCCTATACTGAGGGACATTCTGAGAAGGTGGCTAGGTATGCTATTCTTTTGGCTGATGCCGCAGGGGTGTCCGCTGAAGAGAAGGCAAAAATAAAAACTGCATCCCTTTTACATGATTTAGGCAAAATCGGGATACCGGATAACGTTCTTCATAAAAAAGGAAAACTAACTCCTGAAGAATTTGCCTTTATAAAGGAGCATGAAGTTTTAAGTGCTAAGATACTGGAGCCTTTGGAAGAGTTTGCCGAGGTCATACCTTATATACTCCATCATCATGAGGATTACGATGGTTGTGGTTACCCTCATGGTCTAGCTGGAAATTTTATTCCTTTGGGAGCTAGAATTATTGCCATTGCTGATGTGTTTGATGCTTTGAGTACTGGTCGAGATTATCGCGATGCTCTTTCAGTTGAGCAAACAATGCAGATAATTAGAGATATGAAGGGCAAGCGTCTTGATCCAGAGTTAGTTGATATCTTCCTCAAGATCGTCGAAAAAGAATATCTTCATCGTTAAACCTACTAGATATAGTAGTAATTTCAAAATACCCCAAGATATAGAAAAATTACCTAAATTTATTAAAAATTACTCTTGACACCTTAATAGGTTCATTATACACTAAGATATATCTGAGTGTAGCAAACTATATCAAAGTGTATCAGATGGTACAAAAGAGGGTAAGGTTTAAAAGAGGAAGATATGGCTAGAAATCGTTACTTTACTGTTGAGGAGATTTCAAAAGAGTTAGGTATTTCTAAGCAGACGATAATCCGCTATGAATCTCGGGGAATTTTTCCTAAGGCTAAACGTAATCCGATAAATCGTTGGCGGCAATATACATTTAAAGATATTAAAAGTCTTAAAAGAATTTTAGGTGTTTCATGATTGGATATAAGAAAGTACCTATCTTTTTATATTTGTTTTTAATTGTAATTTTGTTTTTAGGATTTTGTTCTTTTGTTACTGAAGTGCGGGCAGAAGGTAATGATCAGGATGAGCAAGAGAAAGAAGATAATCCTTTTCTTAACCGAAAGCAAGAACTGCGGTACGAGGATGAACCTGAACGGACGCTAGGAGGCATGAACCTTTCGGCAATACTTTATTCCGGTGAGAGTTCACGCGCCATAGTTAATGGTTACATTGTAGAGATTGGTGATTTCCTTGATAATATGGAAGTAGTTGGGATAAAGTCGGAAAAAGTTGTATTTAAGGATTATTTGGGTAAAGAGTATGTACTTAAAATGGGAAGTGTTTTAACTGCTATCGACAATGATAGCAGTGATAGTAACAGTAGTGGCAGCGGCAGCGCCAACGGTATGCCGGCGCAGTAGCTACTGAAATATTCGGAGTAAATACTAAAGATTCATGAAGATTAAATTAACATTATTCTTGTTGGTTGGGTTAGGGTTGGTTTTACCAGCAGCTTTTGGAGTTGACATATACTATCGAGGAGAAGTGTCTCCTTACCGGATAATTCAGAAATCGGGTTCGGCCTTGTACAATGTCGATTCTTATGCGGTGACTTTTGAAGAGTTGCAGCAAGGTCCTTATGCACATCGAAAGTTAAAGTATACTGAGCAGGTTAAGGACTTGACTGATAGCGCAGTTGAAGGTCGAGTAAGTTATTCGTATTATGGTTTTGCTGATGGTGATTCAGATTCTTTTTGGATTAAATCCTATACTATTCGAGGGGTGCCGTTTAGTTGGAATTCAAAGAAAAAAGAATGGAAGAATGAAGCCCTTCATATTGAAGATAAGTATGCCCGGGAACAAATTTCTTATTCGTTTTTAAATAAATTGGGCGGGGTAGATGCTGGCAGTGTTGATCCTGATAGCCTTAAGCTTGTCACTGAGGAGGAAAAAAACGGAAAGGATTGTTATCTGGTTTCCTATAAGTATCTTTCTAGTATGTTAAAAAGGTACGGGTTAGTTGGAAAGTTGGGCGTGAGACTTTGGGTAGAAAAAGATACCTTTTTGCCAGTTAAAAAGAGGATTGAAGGCAACATAGCCGGTACGAAATATTCGGTAGAGGTTACTTATAGTAGATACGGGGATTATTTTGATTTTAATTTGCCGAGTTATGTTTCTGAAGAGTCGGAGAAGGAGAAAAAGACTCTTGAGTCAAAGGTTGATGAAGTTGCCTCGGCGGTTGCTAGTTTGAGAGGTTGGCAATCCCAAACGATTAAAGATTTTAAAATTGAATTTGCTAAAAAAAATAGAATAAAGGACGAATTGTTAAAAGATTTAAGAGCTAGATACAGCGATCAGGAGCTAACTTATGAAGGCGAGATACTTAAATGGCTGGGGCTTATTCCCGAAGATGCCGATTATCCTGAGCTTGTGTTTGATAGTTCTGATGTTGGCTTTATAGCCGGGGTTTACATCCCGAGTATCAAAACTTTATTTGTTGCTGATGATTTAATTCCGGCTCAGGCTGAACTGACTCTGTTTCATGAGATGGTACATGCTTTTCAGGATAGTAAACTTGATTTTCAAAAACTAAATGAGGCGTTTAAGAGTGACATGAATGCTTATCGAGCTTTTATGTGTTTTATCGAGGGTGAGGCAGCGCTTTTACAGCTAGAGTATCTATTAAGCAAGAGCGATGAGACTTTACAGGATTGGGAGGATATTTCTCGTTTAATTGACGAGAAGGTGGCTCACGGATTTTTACGGGATAAAGTTTTCTATAGTGTGTATGGTTATGGGGCTATGTTTATCCAGGATTACCTAAAACAAAACTCTTGGGATTGGAAGAAATTAGACAATGTTTACCGAAGTTATCCGCAGACCATGGAAGAAATTATGCACCCTGATGAATATAAGATGAAATCTGCCATCAAGGGTATTGCAAAACTAGTTAAAACTGCTCCGGCTATCGGGGAATTACAAATTGACGATTGGGAAAAAGTTTATAGTAACCGGCTTGGAGAGTATCATCTTTTTGTTATGCTTGATGAGGATTTAAGTCGGAAAGAATCTGAGCTAGCTTCGATGGGCTGGAGTAATGATCGGATCGATGTTTACGAGGATTCTGGCCAAGGTCAATTAATAGTTTTACAAACCACTTGGGATAGCCCTAAGGATCAGTCTGAATTCCTTGAAGCTTATCAGAACTGGTTACAGGAAAATGAATTTACCTCAAAACCAGAGGAAACCGGAGAGACGATTTTTTATAAGGAGAAAAATTCACAGATGGTCGGTTGGTGGAGTCAGGGTGGTAATAATAAGGTAACAATCGTTGGAACTCGAGATGTCGATTATGAGATATTTAAGGCTATAGCTGATCAGATTACTTCACCTAAGATTGCCAGACCGGTTCAAAATCAGCAAGCTCAGGGAGACGCTCCACAAGGCGAATTGGTAATTAATCAAGATAAGCCTAGAGAGCAAGGATCTAGCCGAAACTCGATATCGTCTTCAGGTCAAAGCGCCGGGGTTTTAGCTGGTTCAGCAATTATGTTTTTTTTAATGATCGGACTATATGCCTATATGTCATTATCTTTACAGGTTATTGCGAAAAAGACTTCCACTGGCAAGGCGTGGTTGGCTTGGGTTCCGGTTTTGAATATAATTTTAATGTGTAAAATTGCCAAGAAACCAGGCTGGTGGTTGTTATTACTTTTAGTACCCGGACTTAATATTGTTATTTTAATTATAGTCTGCATGAAAATTGCTGAGCGGTTGGGTAAGCCAAGTTGGCTGGGAGTTTTATTAGCTTTATTGGTGCCAATTAACTTATTTATATTAGGGTATTTAGCTTTTTCTAAGCAGAAAACTAAAGCTGCAAAAAAAGAGCTAGCTCAGGAATCAAAAGAACCTTTAGTCGAGGGTACTAAAGAGAAAGATAACGTAGACGAGAGTAATAAGGAATAATCATAATAGGGATTATTTAAAATAAAGCGAGGTGTTTATGAAGTTGTTAAAAGTTATAGTTTTTTGTTTTTTGATTTTAGGTTTAGCGAACATTTCTTATAGTCAAAGTACTCCCGGAAATGACCCGGGTGTTTTGGAAAAGGAGATAACCGAACGTTCAGCCTTGATTGAAATTTCTCGGCTTGAGACAAAGGATCCACTATACTCTATAGAGCTGAGAAATGCTAGTTTAGACGATTTCTTTCGTCTTTTGGCCCATGATTACGATGT
This sequence comes from Candidatus Omnitrophota bacterium, assembly GCA_021735655.1. Classification (NCBI taxonomy): domain Bacteria; kingdom Pseudomonadati; phylum Candidatus Omnitrophota; species Candidatus Omnitrophota bacterium. Next base: position 141,960 of record JAIPGM010000002.1, read on the forward strand.
TAATATTTTAGTTGACGATCGGGTTGACGGCATAGTGACAGCTAGTTTTACTAATATTTCATTGGATTCGGCTTTAAATAATATTGCTAAAATGCACGGATTAATCCTAGAGAAGGATGATGATGTGATTATGGTTAAGCCTGATTTAATAGATAGGACTATTGTTTTTAAGCATATTGATGCTTCATCATTTCTTGCTGGCGAGGCAGCGACTTCTTTGGGCTCTCAAAGCACTGATGGGGCAAGCGTAACGAGTTCAACCAGCACCTCTGAAGGGAGCGGTTTAGCAACAGTTTATGATCTTTTGTCGGATATCGGACAGATTTTGCTTGGTAAACAGAGAAATTTAATAGTAGTTACCGATTATCCTGAAAATGTCGAAAAAGTAGAAAACTTTGCTAAGGCGGTTGATGGAAAAATGGCCAGCAGAGTATTTAAGCTAAAATTTATAAGTTCCCAACGGCTTGCAACTGAAATGGAAGATGAAACTACTGATGCTGATGAGTGGAACCTAGACACAACACAGTAGGAGATAGAAATAAATAAAGATTAGCAAGGAGGTAAATAATGTTAGGGGTAAAAGGAAGCGGCGGCCGAATAGGCAAGTGTTTAATTGGATTTTTTTTAATTTTATATTTTGCTCATCCGGGCTATGCTCAGAGCATATCTAATATGAAATCATTGCTTTCTGAGCAGGGTCAGATTCTTTTTGGTGATGAGCCAAATTCGGTTCTGATTGTTGACTATCCGGAGAATATTGAAAGAATTGATGAATATCTTCAGATGGTTGATGTTGAGCCCCAACAAGTACATATAGAGGCCAGGGTGGTTGAAGTTAAGCTTCAAGGCGAAACCAGCCTGGGTATTGACTGGACGGCCTTTGCTAATAGCGGCGGCTTAAATTTTGGCAATTTCGATATGTTTTCTGGTACTGCCGCAAGCGGTATTACAACTGCTGGAGTAACTGACTATACTCAGATTTTAAATCCGCCAATAACCGGCAGTAGCGCTGATACAAATCCTTTTGCCCTTACCCTTTCCCATAATAATATTGATGTGGTTATGAGAGCTTTAGCTAATGATTATGATACTGATATTCTTTCTGCACCGAGCATCACAACGATTAATAATCATACCGCTACGATTAAGATGATTGATATTTACCCTTGGGCTGAGCCGACTGTTACGACTGTAGAAAACAGCAATCCGGAAATTAGCTATGAGATGAATTTTGAAGAAGCCGGTATTGTTTTGCAGGTTACTCCGATAATTAGTGAAAATGGAAAAGTTGTTTTGGATCTTCAGCCGGAAATTAGCGAGAAGACAGATGATTACTCGGTAACAATAGATCCCGGAGGCGGAAGCCAAACGATTACCTATACGGTTCCGATCATTGAAACACGTCAGACTAAGACTAAGGTAGTAGTTAATAGTGGAGAGACCCTAATTATCGGTGGTCTAATCAAGAATAAGGAAATAGAGTCAGAGATAAAAATACCGCTATTAGGAGATATTCCTTATCTTGGATATTTGTTTAAAAGTCAACGAAAGACTATGGATAAAAAGGAATTAGTCATATTTGTATCACCTACAATTATTAGAGCTCCAGAAATGGCCTATAGTGGAAAACTAGAGCGGAAGATTCGTAAAGACGTAGAAGGGAGTGAAAGCAAATTAGAGATGGTTCCAATGAAAGAGGTTGGACCAAGGCAGGAAGCTAAAGATGCCGCTCGGGCTGCGGCTGAAAAGATGGAGCAGGATCTCAGAGCAGAAATGATTAGGCAAGAAGAAGAAGCCAAGGCAGAGCGAATTAGAAAAAAAGAGGAAGCAGTAAAGAGGAAAGTAAATAATCTCTATGCTCAAGCAGTTTCTGCCTATGCTGATGGAAATCTTGAAAAGGCAAAGAATTTTTTTCAGGAAGTATTGCGTTATGACCCAGAGCACAAAGGATCATTGAGGTTTTTGGAAACAAAAATACCGGAAGGTTTTAAAGAGAGAAAAGTCTATAAACAGACGGCGCAACCAGCTCGAAAAGTAAAAGTAAAACCAACTAAGGTAAAAGGTAATGAGCTTGAAACTAAGGATAAAGAAAGAGCGATCAACAAAAAAGAAGAGGCAAGGGTTGACCAAGAAAGAAAAAACTTTCAAGCTACGATTGAGAAGCAAAAGGTAATGATCCGTCAAGAAGAGAAGGATAAGCAAGTAGCACTAAAAAAACAAGCTGCAAGCATCTATAGTGATGCAATTTCTTTATACCGAAGCAAAAACTATAGTGAAGCACAAGTGAAATTCCAGGAGGTCGAGAGTATTCTTCCGGGATATAGTCGAACCGAGTATTACCTTAAGAATATTCCTAGATTACTTGAGGAGCAGGTCAATCAAAAAGAGGCAGCAGTCGAAGCTAAGCGAAAAAAAGATGAACAGCTAAAGGCTAAAAATCTTTATTCGGCGGCAGTTTCTTTGTATCGAGAGAAACAGTATGAGGCAGCCTATGCAAAATTTCAGAAGCTGGCTGCTTTTAGTCCTGGCTATAGTAACAGTGATAGCTATTTAGCTAAGATTCCTGGATTGATTGAGTCGGATAAGCGCATAAAGAGAGCTAAAGAGGCTAGGGAGAGAGAGTTAGCCATAGATGCTCAGACTAAGGATTATTATAATGTGGCCATTTCTTTATATAAGGTTAAAAAATATAAAGAAGCTCTCACTAAGTTCCAAGAAGTTCAAAAATTAATGCCTGGTTATCGAGAAACAACATATTATTTGAATAAAATCCCCGAAATTATTAAGCGGCATGAGCGTACTAATCAGTTGCGTTACAAAAAAGACCGCCAACAGACGATTAAGGAGATGCTTGACGCTTCTGAGCGATGAGGAGATAATTAGATTATGCCAGAACAACCACCACAACCAGCTGTACCCGGAAAACCACCCGGCAAAGAAGCTCAATCAAGGAAAAAGCTTGGTGAAATTCTGATTGGGCAAAAGGTGATTACCGATGATATTTTGCGTCAGGCTTTGTCTGATCAGAAAGTAACCCATCAACGTTTAGGTGAAATTCTGATTGAGCGTGGTTGGGTCAGGGCTGAGGAAATTAATATTGCCTTAGCTCATCAGATGGAGATTGAAACTGTAAGTTTATCCGATTACGTGATTGATCCTCAAATATTGTCAATGGTAACCGAAGAGGAAGCGAGAAAGCATAAATTAATGCCGTTGTTTAAAACCGGAAATTCCTTGTCGGTTGCAATGGCTAACCCGAATGATGTGGTTGCTATTGACCAGCTTAGACGCCAAACTAGTTTTCAAATAAATCCTTTGGCGGCAACCGAAGGCGATATTTTTTGGGCCATTGAACAGCACTATCAATCTTCCGGATCAGTCGATACAATGCTGGCTGGTCTTGATATCGAGAAATTGCAGAAAGGTGATTCAAAGCAGGAAATGGCAATTTTAAAGTTAGTTAACATGTTGATTACTCATGCGGTTCATGAGAAAATTTCTGATATTCATATTGAGCCGGAAAAAAATACGGTTAATATTCGTTATCGTTTAGATGGGATGTTACATAAGCAATATGTTTTACCTAAAACTCTCCAGGGAGCAGTTACTTCACGAATTAAAATTTTATCGAATCTTGATATTTCTGAGAAACGTCTTCCTCAGGATGGAAGAATCCGAATGCGGGTTGAAGGAAGGGATATAGATTTTAGAGTTTCAACTTGTCCTACGGTTTCCGGAGAAAATACTGTTTTGCGGGTACTTGACAAAAGTGGCCTGTCTTTAAGCTTGGAGGCTTTGGGTTTTCCGGGAAATGATCTTGAGCGGTTCAAGAAAATGTTTACCTCTCCTTACGGGATAATTTTAGTAACCGGACCTACTGGTTCAGGAAAAACTACTACTCTTTATTCTGTGCTCCAACAATTAAATAATGAAGATGTTAATGTCATGACCGTTGAAGATCCGGTTGAATATCAGTTTCATGGTATGCGGCAAGTGAGCGTAAACTCAGCAATTGGACTTACCTTTGCTGGTGCTTTGAGAAGTTTTTTGCGGCAAGATCCAGATATTATCATGGTTGGAGAAATTCGTGATCTTGAGACTGCTGAAATTGCTGTTCAGGCTGCCCTAACTGGACATTTAGTTTTATCGACCTTGCACACCAATGATTCACCTTCGGCTTTTAGCCGTTTGGTTGAGATGGGGGTTGAGCCATTCTTAGTATCTAGTTCTCTTTTAGGTGTTTTAGCCCAGCGCTTGGTGCGAAAGGTTTGCGATAAGTGTAAAGAAGAGTATGAGCCTGATGAAACCTTAATTAAAACTTTACGTCTTGAAGGTCAAATTAAACCCGGTCAGAAATTTGCTCGGGCCGTAGGCTGTAAGATTTGCAATAAGACCGGTTATAAGGGGCGCTTAGGTATTTATGAGCTTTTAGATAATACACCGGCCCTTCAACCTTTGGTGCTTAGCCGAGCTCCAGCTAATGAAATAAGGGCTACTGCCGCCAAGGAAGGGTTAATTAGCTTAAGGGAGGCGGCCCTAGAGAAGCTTTTAGCTGGTCTAATTACGGTTGAGGAAATTTACCGGGTTACTCAAGAGGTTGAAGGATAAATAAAAGTGTGGTAAACTAAAATCAGGGCAAGGAGAATACATGTTTTATAGTAAATTTGATAAAAAAAGGTTAGGTTTCACTTTAATTGAATTGTCGGTAGTTATTGCAATAATTACGATTCTGGCTACGATTTCTATTCCGAATGTCCGGCTTTACCTAAAAAAAGCCCGCGACTCAAAACGTATCTCCGATATTCAGGTTTTGGCTTTGGCTTTTGAAAGTTTTTATGATGACAATGGCCACTACCCAGGTGTTACCGATAGTGCTCTTATAACTGGTGGTGGTGAATGCCTTGGTATTGTTGGTAGAGGAATAGTGCCGACGAGTGGTGGTTGTGTGAATTCTGGTGCTGAGGTTCGTAATGATGGCGGGGTAGATGTACTGCTGAGAACCTACATCCATGGTCCGGTTCCGCATGATCCGTCATTTGATAATAATCCTAATTACTTTTATTATACTTATGATCCTATCCATGCCTATGAAATGCCGACTTCGGTCAATTGGATTATAACTGAACCTCCGACTTATCCCACTCCGATGGCTAATTGTGTTGGTCCGATGTATCCGCATGCTGGGAATCCAGGGGGAGATAATCTTACTGCTGTTCTAGCGGTAAATCGATTTGAAACGAATACTATCGATCGCCATCGGGACGTTTGTTCTGACGGCGACCTATTGCAAAATCAATCTGACTATAATATTGCTTTTTCTGAAGTTGGTTTTGGTTTTTAATATTGCAATAAAATAAGTTGTTCTTTTTTATTATTTTTGTTATACTTCTATTGTAGGAAGTTAAAAATAGATAGGTGCTTTTTTTATTTTGTAGGGACAAACCAAAAGGAGGTGCAAAAATGCGCAAAGGTTTTACCCTTATTGAGTTGATTGTTGTTATAGCTATTATTGCTATTTTAGCAGCAATTATCGCTCCCAATGCCTTTAAGGCAATTGAAAAGGCTAGTCGCTCAGCAACCATAGGTGATTTTAGAGCAATTAAGACTGCTGCTATGTCTCTCTATGCTGATACTGGCATTTGGCCAATTAGTGGTTGTGATGCGGTTTTTATGTCTAACAGACTCAGCGCTACTAGTTGTGCAGTTGCTACGGCTGCTAGCAGTATTTCTGGTTGGGATGGACCATATCTAGAACAGTGGCCGTCAAGAACCCGTTGGGGTGGAATTTACAACATCACCAATAATGATGACATTCTGTGGAGTGGATCTGATAATACTGCCACAGCTGCCGATGTACAAGATTTGGGAAGATATCTTACTATGAATGGTACACCAGTAGACGTGCTTGCAAGATTGGATACACAGATCGATGGTGAGCCATCTGGTACTAACCTTGGTAATCTAACTGGACAACATCGTTACTCTACTAATGAGTACATGTTAATTTCAACTGATGCAGCAGTTCTAAACTAAGGTAATTTTAGTTTACATTATAAAGCCCCCTCAAAAGAGGGGGCTTTATTTTTTCAGTGACAACAATTCAGTACTAAGCCACATTTAATCCCTCGCAGAAATCCCCGGGCTTTAGCCCGAGGGATGAATGTACATTGTTTTCTGTTCGGGAGGAAGCCTCGGTCTTTAGACCGAGGAGCTTCACTTTAGATTCAATTACCAAATGTAGTTGTTTTATTTAATATTTAGTTTATAATATATATGGATAGATAATTTTATGAGTTGAGTTATCGAAAGCATTAAGTATCTTTAGGAGGTGTAGGATGAGAAAAGGTTTTACTCTTATTGAAATGGTGGTGGTTATTGCTATTATTACTGTTTTAGCTGGTATTATTACGCCTAATGCTTTGAAGGTTATTGACAATGCTAATCGTTCAGCAACTGTTGCTGATTGGCAGGCAATAAAAACTTCAACTATCGCCTTTGAAAATGATACTGGTGTTTTTCCGAGGGATAATTGTCACGGCGCACTTTCGATTAACACTGATTGCGTTGGCGGTAGTTATGCTGGCTGGGCTGGGCCTTACATTGAGAGATGGCCGGCAAGGAATCGTTGGGGTGGAAGTTATGTTCTTAGAGTCGGTAATTTTATTACTTGGTCAGATGCTGATAGTAATATCAATTCTAATCCAAGTATCCCTGATTCAGCCTTTATTACTTTGGACGATATACCACTAAGCATTAGAATACTTATGGAAGAGAGTCTTGACGGCGTATCGACCGCAGGTGTAGGGTGTGGTAATGGTAATACCGTTGGTCATCTTTGTGGTGAATTTCGTTGGAGCACCGCTGAAACCGGAAATAGCTATTTATTGGTTGCTACCGACGAAATACTTCGTCAAAATTAACTTATTCTGTTGACCAGTTAACTGGTTTTCGTTATAATATTTCTAGTACTATAGATAATTAGGTTTAACTAACAATCATGACTTCATTACTTTCATTGTCGGGAATTTCGAAAAAATTTAAAAAAACGGAAGTATTAAAAGGTATTAATCTCAAAATACAAAAGGGTGAGATTTTTGGCCTTTTGGGAATTAATGGTGCCGGAAAAACAACCCTCATTCGTTCAATTTTAGGGCTATTAAAGGTTGATACCGGTGAGATTTATTTTAAAGACAAAATTTGCCAGCCGGAAGACATACAGAAAAATTTCGGTTTTTTGCCGGAAAATTTCCTACCCCCAAAAAACCTTAAAGGTTTTGAGTTCCTTAAAATTTTAGGTTCTGGGTTTAACTTAAAATCATCAGATATTGAGTCATTACTTGATCTGGTTGGTTTAGCTAAGCATGGCCGCAAGTTTATTCGGGCCTATTCGCGAGGAATGATTCAGCGTTTAGGTTTGGCAACTTGCCTGCTTAAAGATCCGGAAGTGATTATTTTGGATGAGCCAACTTTGGGGTTAGACCCTTTAGGTCAAAAACAAGTTTTAAAAATAATTGTTGATCTTAACCAAAAGGGTAAAACAATATTCTTTTCATCGCATATTCTTTCGCAGATGGAGCAGTTAAAAGCACATATTGCAATTCTTAACTCGGGGGTTATTACTTGCTCTACCGGGGTTTCTGAAATTCTAGCCAAGCATAAGGCATCTTCTTTGGAAGAAGCTTTTTTAAAAGAGGTTGAGTCAAGATGAAAAAGTTTTTGTCAGTAGCTTTTCTTAATTTTAAAGAAGCAGTACGGGATAAGTTTTTTTTAGGTGTAGTTTTCTTTTTTATTTTCTATCTTTTATTTTGTATTTTTCTCGGGAAGCTGTCGGTTGGGCATGTTGATCGAGTTTTGCGTGATGCCGGTCTGGTTGGTATTGAGTTGACAGCGATAATTCTAATAATTTTTAGTTTTACTTTTAGTTTTTTTCGTGAAAAAGAGAACCGGATTTTTGAAGTTTATCTTTCGAATTTTTCGCCTAGTGTTTGTCTCGGTGGAAAAATATTTGGCTATATTTTGCTCTCAGGGTTATATCTTATTTTATCCGGCCTAGGTTTCGCCTGTCTTCTTTATTTAAACAAGGCCTTTAATTGGGCAGTTCTAGTTGCTTTGTATCCGATATTTTTAAAGATAGTTGTGGTTATCTTTTTTGCTTCCTTATTTTCAACTTTGTTTTCATCAGCGACTACATCATTGCTTTCTTTATTGTTTGTTTATACTGCAGCCGAGCTCTTACCTTCGGCCTTGGCCATTGTTAAGGCTTACGGAAGCCAAATTCAGAAAGTTATGATGAAGGGTATTTATCTTTTCCTTCCTAATATGGATAAGTTAGATATAAAGTCACTTGCTGTGTATGGAAAACTCCCCTCCCTGACTAACCTTTTGGGCGTTAGTTTGTATATAGGAGTATACTGTTTATTTCTATGGCTAATAAACTTATTCATTTTTCACAAAAAGGAATATTAACTTGTCTTCTCTTTAGCTTTTGTCTTGTGGCTATTCCTTTTTTGTCCTCGAGTTTACAAACCGCAACTCCGGCGATTGAAGAGCGTATTCTTTTTGTGCCTCCGGCTGAGTTTTTGAGGAGTATTAAAGGCGGATTTAAAAATATAATTGCTGATACTTACTATATTCGTGGAGTTTTAGCAATTAGCGATGAATTTAAAAGTAGGAAAGAAAGAATTAAGTGGGTTCAAGAAGTTTTTAAGGCTGCGGTTTTGCTTGATCCGGATATGCTTCAAGCTTACTTTTTTGCCGGATCAGCAATAGTAAATAGCAAAGAAGAGATAAAGCAAGGTAATGAATTTTTGAAGTTTGGCCTTACTCAAAGTCCGAGTTATTGGCAAATACCTTACTGGATTGGCTTTAATTATTATCTTTTGGATGATTATCTTTCTGCGGCTGAGTTTTATCGTAAGGCTTCACTTTTCCCCGAAGCACCTAATTATTTAAAGAGTAATCAGCCGATGCTTTATTATCGAGCCGGTGAAGTGCGCTTGGGATTGATGTATCTAGAAGGTTTGCTTGAGTCAGTCAGCGATCCGGATCAGTTAAAATGGTTGAAGCTTAAAATCGAGTGGTTGAAGAATATGGTTGTTTTGCAGGATAAAGTTGAGCAGTTTAAGGATCGCTATCAGCGTCTCCCGAATAATTTAGCTGAGTTGGTTGATCGGAATTTTATCTCGGAGATACCTAATGATCCTTTTGGTGGAGGCTATTATCTTGGCACTGAGTCAGGGAAGATAAGAAGTAGGTTCGGTAAGAGAGTTGAGGCTGACACCAAGGAAACTGATCCAATTGAGCCAAAGAAAAGTTGTTCGAGCTGTAAAAAATAAAATGGATGATAACCATAAAATGTTAAAGCGAACTAATTTTTTATCAGGATTTAGTTTAGTTGAAATTGTAGTGGTTGTGGCGATTATTGCTTTGGTTTCAGTGACGGTCGGAGTTTCTTTGTCGACCCTTGCACCGCGTGAGTTAGAAAATGAAGTTCAGAAGTTAACCGGTGACCTAGCTTGGGCTAAGTCGATGTCAATTTCAACCCACTTTCATTACAAGGTTGATTTTGATATTAATTCTGACAATGCTATTACTTTTGCCGATAATGTTACCTACATTATATATACCATTGATCCTGACGATCTTACAGTACCTCCGGTAGAGACAGTGGTAAAAAGAAGGATTTTGTCCGTTGATCGGATCACCTTAATTCCTGGTCTTGGCGGACCGGTTACTTTGCTTAATTTATCTTTTATGACTCCTCAAGGTAATCTTAATACTACGATTAGCGATCCGGTAACCATTCAATTGCAAAAGGGTAGTGCTGTAGCAAATGTAACTATTCGTAACTTAACCGGTCATATAAGCTGGGAGCGACTATGATTAAATCTTTTAGAAAAGCCTTTAGCCTTATTGAAATTGCAGTAACTATAACTGTTTTAGGATTAGTTATCGCCGGTATTGTTCCGATGGTTAGTAGTGCGTTTCAAAGAATCCATAACTCAAACCGAAAATCAATGGCCTACCGTTTAGCCCAGGAAATGATTGAAGAGCTACAAGCGACTAATTTGACTGATAATTTTTATGCTAATCTTTACACAAATCAAACTGCCGGTATTTGGATAACTACCCCTGGTTTAGTTGAGCTTGGGTCGGCAACTATTAATGGTAACGCAACTTATGGTGATCTAGGCTTTGATCCTAATCCGATTAACACCACTGATCAATATGATTATTTTAGGCGCTTGGTTCAAGGTTCTTGGGATCTTGATGCTGATTTGGTTGATCCAGTTGACGGCGATCCTGATGATCTTCCTGGTGAACTGGCGCGTGTCCGGGTGACTGTAGCTTGGGATTTCAATCAAGATGGTGCAGACGATGATTCCATAACGGTTACGACTCAAAAGTCAGTGTATTAATGAACAGACTAAACAGAAAAAAGGTTTCGATAACTTTAATTGAAGCAGTTACGGTTATAACTATTTTTGCGGTAATTGCTGTGACAGCCGGTTCTATTTTATTTACTACTGGTCGCTCAGGAGCAAAGCTGTCTGATGAGATTGAAACCAGCCGAAACGCTAACTGGGCCATTGAATACATGGTTAATGAGGCTCGTTGGGGGGTTAATTTTACGGTTAGTCCTGCTCCTTTTGCTAATTTTGATCTGGTTACCTTTGAAAGTGACATTGATCATGATGGAATAGACGCGGCCGATCTTTGTGCTGATAACCCTTATGTTTGGTACTGGAGAGGGTTTACTACTACGGCTATTCCGATTACTGCTTATGGGGACAATACGACTTTATATCGCGGAGTTGATAATACTTGCAATGTTGATTTTGAAACTTCTTTTCAGGTGGCAAATACTACTCGACAGGAGTTGACTACTTTTTTAGTTGATAACCCGGTAGATCCCGATAATTCGCCTAATCTTCTAGAGATGTTTAAATATTGTATCGGTCGACAACAATTTATGACTATTCTTACTACCCAGAGTTCCCCATCCGACAATAGCCAGGTTTTAAGAGCCCAGACAACAGCTTTAAATGATGTAATTGATTTCTCTCAAGGGTTAGTTGCCGATTATCCTTTTGAAGGTGATGCTAATGATTTAAGTGGATCTTTAAATCACGGAACCGAAGGCGGAGATATTGCTTATATTACTGGTCAAATTGGTCAGGCTAAAATTTTCGATGGAACTGGAGACTATGTAAGTGTAGCTGATTCTTCTGCTTTGAGGATAAGCCATTACACTGTATCGATATGGATAAGACCAAATGGGGTACCGAGTGAAGTTTGGAAGGGGATCGTTGGAAAGCCTGGAAGGAATTATAACATTTGGCTCCATAATTCAGGCCTGATTCATCATCGATTCCACAATGCCGCAAGTACAAATGCAGGAGTGCCAAATACTCCTGCTGGTTCGATAGCTTGGAATGAATGGAATCATGTTGTAATTACTAATGATGGTACTACAGCCCGGACATATATAAATGGAGTAGAAAGGGCCAGTGGGTCATCTGGCGGAGATCAGATAATCGATAATACAATGCTATACGTAGGTAGGAGCTTAGATGGCGGAGCAGGTAATTATTTCAACGGTCAAATTGATGATCTTAAAATTTGGGATTGGGGTTTAGGGCCTTTGGAAGTTAGAGCTTTATATGAGCAGGGAGCTGGTTGTGATTAACCAAGGGGTATTTATTAAGGGTAATTGTAAAAAAGCTCAGACTTTGCTTTATGTTGGTTTTGTTTTTTTGATCGTTGCCATGATTGCGGCCTTAGTAATGACCAGCACAACAAATAAGCTGAAAGTCTCTCGACAGCAAGGAAAAGGGGCTGAAGCTTATCAGTTAGCTCAGGCTGGTCTTGAATTGGCTAAGGTTGGCTTGAACTCTGATTGGAACAATTGGACCATGGACATTGGCGATGACAATATTCATCATCGTGGTGAAGTTGGTCTCGATGAAACTAAAACTCTTGGCGAGGGGCAATATTGGGTTCGTGTAGAAGACGTGGGCACTAAGGGAGTGAGGCTAATCTCACACGGGTGGTTTGGCGACAGTCATCGAATAGTTGTTTTAGAGCTTGAAAACCAGGCTGCTGCGGCATCGTCAGCTGGTCTGGTTGCTTATTATAAATTTGAAAATAATGTTATTGATGAAACCGGAAACAACAATGGAGTAAATCAAGGGGCTACCTTTGTTAGTGGTCAAATTAATCAGGCAGCCAGCTTTGACGGATCTAATGACTATGTAGACGTAGCTAATGACCCGACCATAACGACTTTGTCGGCTTTGACTATATCCTCATGGATATATCCAGTGGCTGGAATAGCTGATTATGATATTATTGTAAATAAAGAAAATGAATATGAGACTGCCTGGAGTTCTAACGGACTAAGAAGTGCAATTCGGACCGATACCAACGGTTGGTGGTGGACTGCTGGTACTGGTGCCGGTCACCTACCGCTTAATCAATGGACTCATGTAGTTACTACTTGGGATGGGGCACAGATAAAAGAATATATTAACGGAGTACTACAGTTGACGAGTAACCAATCTGGAAATACCACTCGTGACTCTGGGTCTCCGTTGAGAATCGGGCGTCGAAGTTCTGCCGCACCGACTTATCATTGGCGGGGTTCTATTGATGAAGTTAAGATTTGGAATCGGGCATTAAGCTCCCGGGAAATTAGCGAGTTATTTTTTGAACAAGGCGGTCAAGCAGCTGGCTTAGTTGTTGACTATCCCTTTGAGGGTAGTGCTACTGATGCTAGTCCTAATGGTGGCCACGATGGGACAGTAATCGGAGCTACATTCACTAACGGTAAATGTAGTCAGGCGGCTAGTCTTGATGGTAATGATTATATTTCAATTTCAGATGCTCTTGATTTAAGATTCGGCTTGCGACATAGTTTTGGCGGTTGGATTTATGCAACTGCAGATCCCGGTGACTGGGCAAGGATTATTGGTAAAGGCAGTTCAGGTGCTAGGAACTATGGTTTGTGGAGATTCACCAGCGGTGGCATGCTCTGTCAGTGGTTGATGCCAGGATGGTGGTGCAATTGTTGGACTAATGCCGGAGCAACGATCATTCCTTATAATCAATGGCATCATGCGATGTGTGTTTTTGATTATCCTTGGGCTAGGTTGTATGTTGATGGACAAGAAGTACATAGTTGTAACTGCGCTGGTACTCCGGTTACCAGTGCTGACCCGTTGACAGTAGGTTATGCTGGGTATCATCAGTACTTTCGAGGTTCAATTGATCAAGTTAAACTTTATGATCGGGCTTTATCTGGTGCTGAAGTTCAGGCATTGGTTGATCAGGACAATAGCTGTGAGGCCGGCGATGGTCTAGTTGCCTACTACCCTTTTGACGGTAATACCAGTGATTTAAGCGGTGCTGGAAATGACGGTACTCCACAAAACGGTGCTTCCTTTGTTGCTGGTAAGGTAAATCAGGCGGTTAGCCTAGATGGCAACAATGATTATGTGAGTGTGAATAATTTTGGTTCTTTTGCTACGATGACAGTGTCGGCTTGGATTTATCGGACTTCGGCTACTGCTACTCGAGAAAGCATAGTTTCTTACAAGGAAGGGGATGGGGTAAGTCAAGGTTTTGTGCTTTGTTTGAACGAAAACGGCTCCAGTCAATATCCGCGAATCTATGTTCAGGTCAATGGTGTTTGGCGAGCAGTCGAGCAGGCCGTGGCGATACCTCTGAATACTTGGGTTCATTTGGCAGCTTCTTATGATGGTTCGTCGATAGTACTTTATCGAAACGGAGCTCAAGTTGCTTCCGGAAATTATGCTGGGAGTATGACCAATACCGGATCACAAACAACTGGTATCGGTACCCGGGCCAGTTTGAATACGCATTATTTCCCTGGCCAAATTGATGAAGTTAAAATTTGGAGTTTGGCTTTAGACGCTGATGAAATTAAAGCCGAATTTATTGCTGGAAATAACGGCCCGATTGCTTACTATCCTTTTGAAGATAACTGGGATGATTTAAGCGGAATTGGAAATCATGGAACTCCGGTAGGAAATCCATCTTTTGCTGTTGGAAAAATCGGCCGGGCAGCTGATCTAGACGGAAATGACTATATTAATTTAGGAGTGGCTAACGAACTTAACCTCACTGATAATTTTACGGTTTCAGCTTGGTTCAATGCTCGTCAATTTAGTAATTATGGTACGATTATTAGTCGTCAGACTTATCCTTATAATGGTGGCTGGGGGTTGGTTGAAGGCAGCGCCATATTTTCTTTTATTGCTTTCCAGGGTGCCTCTTATCAATATTTATATGTTAATGCTAATCCACCAGTTAATGAATGGCATCATTTAGCGGTTGTCGTACACAATGGAACGCGCTATACTTATTTAGATGGCGTTCAGCAGTCAGCAACCGATACTTTTCCTCCGACACAAAATCCTGGTGCCCAGGCTGTAATTGGACGTTTTTATAGCAACTATAATAATTATTATTTCAACGGTTTAATTGATGAAGTTAAAGTATGGAATCGGGCTCTTTCGGTTAGTGAAATTATCGAGTTAGCTTCAGCGTCGCAAGCTACAACAACTGGCATCAAACCAGTATCTGGAACTTGGGGGGAAAGGTAAAAGTAAATTTTATTTTAAAAACAAGGATAAATAATGCCAGCTTATAAATATGTAGTAAGAGATAGACTAGGAAAAAAAGTGAAAGGCTTTTCAATTGCCGGAGATCGTAAGCTATTAGCCGAAGATTTATCAAAGTTGGGCTACATCTTTATATCAGCTGATGAGGTAAGCAGTCTCAAGAAAGGTAAGACAGTAAAGATTAAAAAGAAGGATACCCTTGCTCTTACTCGGAACCTAGCCGCTCTTTTAAATGGCGGTATACCCTTGCTTGAATCGATGACTACTTTGATTGGGGATACTTCGGAACTAGACCAGTTAAGTATTCTCGTTAGTATTAAGAGCTATGTTGAGGCTGGTGGTACTTTTCGCGATGCTCTTTCGCTTCATCCGAAGATATTCACTGAATTGTACCGAGCGGTTGTAGCCGGTGGAGAAGCAACCGGAAGATTGGGGGCTGCCCTTGAACAGATGTCTGATTATTTGGAATGGCAGCAAGACCTTCAGGGAAGGATTAAAGGTTTAGCAATATATCCGATTATTCTTTCAGTTATTATGTTGTTAGCTGTACTGGTAATAGTTGTTTTTGTTCTTCCTAAATTCGAAACTTTATTCTCTGATTTTGGCGCCGAGTTGCCATTGGTTACTCAATTGGCAATGTCTTTTAGTAAATTGGCTGAAAAAACTTGGTACTGGATGTTGGGGGGTATCTTTTTATTAGTATTTGTGGTAAAATTATTAATAAAGAAGTTTTATGCTTTAGCTTTGATTTATGATAAGTATAAACTTAAAGTGCCGATTTTCGGTGATGTTGTTTACAAGTTATGCGTTTCACGTTTTGCTCGTTCGACCTATCTTTGTTTGTTTAACGGGATACCAATTGTAACGACTCTTGAGATGGTACGCCAAACTATAGGAAATAAATATTTAGAGTCGGCTGTGGATATGGTTAAGAAGAGTGTATTCACTGGTGGTGAGTTGTCGGCCGCACTCTCTGGCACTAATGTATTTCCGAGTTTTATGGTTCGCATGGTTCACGTTGGTGAAAATGCTGGTGACTTATCCGAAGGCTTTAACAAGACTTGTAAGTTTTACGACAAGGAGATACCGAGAATAATTAGTGCTGTATTTGCAATTTTAGAACCTTTAATAATTGTTGGTTTGGGAGTAGCAGTTATGGCCCTTGCTTTTATTGTATTTTTACCATTGACGCAACTTTTATCAAAAGTAGGTTAAGATGAAGCAAATTATAGCCGTTGATATTGGTGCCTGTCTAACTAAGATTGCTATTGCTGAGCCAAAGCGCAATGTGTTAGAAGTTACTAGTTTAAAGCACTTTTCGACACCTTATCAAAGAGAAGATGAATTTGATGAGGAGGCTTTTTTTGAAAAACTTTTTTCACTCGTGCCGCAAAATAAAATTAAAGCGGCTCAACTAGCTATCGGGCTTCCCTCGCCAACTACTAATTTTGCCTTTTTTGAAATACCGGCCATGGCTCGTTCTGACTTGCAAAGAGCAATTATTAGCGAAGCCCAAAGAACCATTCGTCCGACCCCCACCGACACTGATATTTTAAGATACGTTGTTATTAAAAACCCAAAGTCTAAAGAAGCTCACCATACTAGCGTTTTGGCTGGGGCCGGAATTGAGGCTGATATTTTGCGTCATTATTCTTTATTTGAGCATCGAGGCATTGCTCCGAGTTTTGTTGGTTCCTCGGCTTCAAGTTTAATGGTCTATCCTTTAGGTTACTATTCGGATTTACCGGAGAACTGGTGTTTTGTGGATATTGGTTACACCAATACCACGATTGTTATTTTTTCCGGAGCGATACCGACTTTAGTACGGACAATTCTTTTTGCTAGTCGAGATTTTATTCGAGCAATTTCAACTGATAAAAAAATAGAAATGGAGGAAGCTCATCGGCTATTCTTGAAACGTGAAGCCCAGGAAGTGGTTAACACCAGCTGGGAATACCTTGTTTCAGAAATCAGGCGTTCCTTTGCTTACTATAAGGAAATTTCAGCCGGCAAGCCAATTGAGGGCGTGTATTTTACCGGAGGTATATTTTCGGTAGCGCCTTATATTGATGTTTTAAAAAAGAATGTTGGTGGAAAAGTTGAATTGTTCAATGTTTCTTCGGTAAAGAAGCTTTCACTGGAGGGGATTAATCCGGAAGAACGATCAGCGGCTAACTATTTCTTTGCAAATTCTTTGGGTTTAGCCTTATCAGTTGAGGAAAAAAAGCAAACCTTAAACTTTTTACCTTCGTCGGCCTTAAAGGAAAAACAGACTGAAACAGTTAAGTCATTGATTCAACAGGTTTTAACCTTTGTTGCTATAGGGTTAATCGTTATTCTTTGTCTTTTGCTATTTGGAGTTATAGCTGCCAAAAGTAAACAAAAGTTCGAGACTAAAACATTTTCTGAGGAAGAATATAACCAAGTTGTCGCAGCCGAGCAAGATATCTTAGCCCTTGAGAATGAGATTTCTGCTCAGAATGCTTTTGTTGAAGCGAAAAGTAAACTAAATCAATCACGGCGAAAAGTGTTTATGACTATTGCTAAATATATACCTACCAATGCTTATTTAACTACAAGTGAGATTACTAAAGGCAGTTCATCATCCGGAGGTGGCCGCGGGGCACAACGCGGAAGTCGAGGTAGTAGCTCAAGCTCGAATGAAGGGGAGTCTTTAAAGTGTGAGGGTTGGATTCAGGGAAGCTATGAAGATACTATCGAGCAGCTTAAACTTTTTATTAAAAAACTTTCAAAATCAGGTGTTTTTAGTAAGGTTGTGCTTAGCGAAGTTCCACCGCTTGAAGATGAGGTTTTCCAGCCTTTTGACAGTGATTTTACAGTCAAAGCAAGAAGGCCATTTAAATTTGAACTAGAGTTAAAAAATGAGTGAAAAAAAGCAGTTAAAAATACCCAAGTTGAACCTTGAGACATTAAAACAAAACTTTGTAATAGTTGTGGCTATTGTTATGGTTTTTGTTTTTGTTATTGATCTTTTTATTTTTAGCACTATTCGAAAAACCAATGCTCAGATTAAAGTTTTACAAGATAAAAAAGCAAAGGCAGAATCAGCAAGTGCGAAGATTGGAAAGTTTGCTAATGAAAAATTATATCTTAGCACTGAAAATTTCGAAAGAAAGGTCCCTTACAATGCTATTCCGCCGGTAGCAGCTATGCAGCAAGCCGGAATTATTATTAGTAGGGTTGGCGCTCGAGGCACATTAATCATCAGCAAAAAGAAAAGCGAGCCGTCTAGCTCTCAAGGTCAGTCTAGCTCTAATGAGGACCAGGACATAAGTGCTGTAGGTTCTAAAACGCTTAAGGAAACGGAGTTTTCTTATAAATTTAAAAGTAATTATGAAAATTTAATGAAAATTTTAGAGGAGCTATCAGTTGCTGAACCGTTATTAGTTATCCGAGGTTTTGTGATTAAGCGTATTGATTCCGACGCCCCACTCGGTGAGCCTATCGCCGGGACACCTTTTTTTAAAATACCGGAAGTTACCGGAGATGAGCGTAATTTAGAGGTAGAGCTGATTTTATCTTCTTTCTCAGAACTTTCACCCGATGGGGGGATATAGATGATAGAGTGGCGTTAATTTTAAATTTTTTCATACCTGCCTTTTTGGTTTACATTTTCCTAGAAAGATGAAATTAAAAACAAGCAAAACCCAAACTTTACTTTATGTCGGGTTTGTTCTTTTGGCTGTTGCTATGATTACGACAATAGTCATAACCGGTACAATAAGCAGCATAAAAACCGCCAATCAACAGGGCAAGGGGGCTGAAGCTTATCAATTGGCTATGGCTGGTATTGAACGAGCTAAGACCGAATTAACTGCTAATTGGGATACTTGGACTATGGATACTCTTTTGGATGAGGATCCACATCGCGGAGATACAACTGGTTTAGATGAAACCGAAGCTCTCGGAGAAGGACAATATTGGGTTCGGGTTTTAGACACTGTTCCGGCTGATCCTGATAAGTTATGGATTATTTCTCATGGCTGGGTGGATGATGCCCATCGGATTATTGAGGTCGAGTTCCAACGGCCTACGGTAGCTGCGCTTGATCCGAGCTTGGTTGCTCACTACCCCTTTGAAGGCGATGCAACTGACTTAAGCATTTATGAAAATCACGGAATTGAAGCTGGAAATATTGCCTATGGCGTTGGTAAATTTGGCCGAGCTAAAAGATTTGACGGAAACGGTGACTATGTTGATTGCGGCACTGATCCAAGTTTGGACTTAGGGGGTTCTTTTACCATTAGCGCTTGGGTTAATCCTACTGTTTTAGAAAGTTATGCTGGCATTGTTAGTAAAGATTCTAATAGATGGTCTCCCTACAGTTATATGGCTGTAACTCATGGTTCCTATATGGGTATTTTTGATAATGCCGCCTGGCGGTTCTCTGCCCCAGGGGTGATCAGCGCCAACACTTGGCATCATCTTGTTTGGGTTCATCAATCTGGTACGGTCACACTTTATGTAGACCGAGCACTTGTCGGCACAAGTCTTATGCTTGACACTGACGACCCCAATGATAATACTTATATCGGTAGTTGGTATTCAGGACACACGGCTTATGATTTTAATGGTTATATCGATGAAGTTAAGATTTGGAACCGGGCGCTGAATATAGCTGAGATTGAGGCAGAAAACCGGCGCACAGACCCGATCGCCCACTACCCCTTTGAAGGTAATGCCTTTGATGCTAGTGGTAATGGAAATAACGGAACCGAAGGCGGAGACATTGCCTATTCTACCGGTAAAATTGACCAGGCTAAAAATTTTGATGGTAGCGGAGATTATGCCTTAATACCGGCAACAAGCAATTTTGATCTTCAAGATATGACTATTTCTTGTTGGACCTATTCTGATAATTATGATGCTAATATGTTTATGTTTGAAAAAACTACCAATGACAGCGTTAATACTCAGTATTCGTTATTTTTTAATGGTGGTGGAAGCAGTAGTCAAATTTATTTTCGTACCTACGGCCTTTCTGCCGTAAATCTTGTAGCTACCGATCATGCTAACGGTCCAGTAGATGGTCAATACAATCATATTGCTGCTACCTATACTTCGGCAACTGGCACAAAGAAGATATATTGTAATGGTAACGAAATAGCCACGGTTAGCGGCCTTAGCGGAACAATCAATACAAATCCGGCTGGTACGTCTTGGATTGGAGCTTATGGCGGTGGAGCAGGATATCCTTTTAATGGCCAAATTGACGATCTTAAAATTTGGAACCGAGCATTGACTGCCGATGAAGTTAGGGCCGAATTTATCGAAGGAAATGATGGTTTGGTCGCTTACTATCCTTTTGAGGGGAATGCCAATGATCTAAGCGGCATCGGAAATCACGGAACTCAATTTGGAAACGTTTCTTATGGCACTGGAAAGTTCGGTCGAGCTAAATTTTTTGACGGAAGCGGTGATTATGTTGATTGCGGCAGCGATTCAAGTCTTGATTTTAGTAACGCTTTTACGATTAGCGCCTGGATTAATCCAACTACCTTAAAAAACTATGCTGGTGTTGTTTCTAAAGATTCTAATCGATGGTCACCTTATAGTTATATGGCGGTTTCTCATGGTTCCGGGTATATGGGGATTTATAGTGGTGGTTGGCTGTGGGCTGCAGCTAGTCCCGGATTAATTCAAGTTAATAACTGGTCTCATCTTACCTGGGTTTATCAGAATAACCTAATTTATTTTTATATTGATGGGGCACCGGTAGGCACAAGTGCTATGGCCTACACCGATGACCCCAATGATAATACTTATATCGGTAGTTGGTATTCCGGTGGTACTGGTTATGATTTTAGGGGTTACATCGATGAAGTTAAGATTTGGAACAAGGCTCTAAGTGCTGATGAAATTGCCGAGAATTATCGTGGTGGGGTGACTGCCCAATCAATAAGGCAGGGCTTAGTCGCTGACTATCCTTTTGAAAATAATAGCTGGGCTGATTTAAGCGGTTTAGGAAATGATGGTACAGCTCAAGGAGGTGCTTCTTTTGTCGCTGATGGACAAGTCGGCCAGGCTGCTAGTTTTGATGGTATTAATGATCGTGTAATTGTTGATGATGACCCGTCCATATCTGGATTAAATGCGGTGACAGTTTCAGCCTGGATTAGGGCTCAAGATTTTGGTGTCGGCGGTGATTATAATTTTGTTGCTACTAAATCTAATTGGGATGACAATCGGGAGTATAGGATAAGAATTGAGAATGGAAATACCCTTGTCTGGCATATAAGTAATGATGGTAATGATCCAGGAGGTGCAGAGAATTCGATCCCGGTCGCTGGAAACCTAAACCTTAATCAATGGCACCATCTAGTCGGAACTTATAGTGATACGGATTCTTTATGTAGACTTTATGTTGATGGTAGTCTTAAAGACACTGACACCTGTGAAGCTGGAGGTATTTTTAATGGTACGGCCAATCTTGCTATTGGTGGCTCCGGCGATAATGGGGCCAGCGGGAATCAAGATGACTTCCATGGTCGAGTCGATGAAGTTAAGATTTGGAACCGAGCTTTAGGGGTAGATGAAATTGAATGGCTTTATGCTAATGAGGTTGGAAATAACGGCTTAGTTGCTTATTATCCTCTTGAAAATAGCCTCGCTGATCTAAGCGGTAACGGAAATACCGCAACTACCAATGGCCTTAGCTTTACTTCTGGCAAATTCGGCCGGGGGGCCAGCTTTGACGGAAATGATTACATGCAAGTTCTTTCTTCAGCAAGCCTACCTTGGGGCGGGGCGTTACGGACTAACTATTCAATTGCTTATTGGTTTAAGACTAGTGATCCGTATTCTGGTTTGCATGGTGTATATTCATTAGCTGCCGGAAGTAACGGGCATGATCGGCATCTTTATCTTTGGGCTGGTAATACTTATCAAAGAGTTTGGAGCAATCAGGTTATCAATACCCTAGGGGAGAATTATGCTGATAGTAAGTGGCACCATGTTGTTCAGTGGCTTAAATCTGGTGTTGCCCAAAGGACTTATATTGATGGCAAAGCAGTAGCTGCCGGATCAAAACATACCTCAGATTTCACCTGGCCGGATCGAATTTGGTTTGGTCATTCGGCTGACCGGGGTTATTTTACCGGGCTTCTTGATGATATCCGAATTTACAATCGGCCTTTATTCGATTTTGAAATTAAAAACTTAGCTAGCGGTTTAGTCGCCTATTACCCTTTTGAGGGCAATGCAACTGATGCTAGCGGGAATGGAAATCATGGAACTGAAGAAGGTGGCGTTTCTTATAGTGAAGCTGAGCCTGATCGGGCTGCTGTTTTTGATGGTAGTAATGATTGCGTCAGCGTGAACAGTTTTGGTAATTTTGAAACAATGACCGTGTCAGCTATGGTTTACCGAACCGGCGCTACCAGCGCCCGAGAAAGCATAGTTTCCTACAAGGAAGGAGCTGGAGTAAATCAAGGTTTTGTGCTTTGTCTGAATGAAAACGGCTCTAGTCAATATCCACGAATTTATGTTCAGGTCAATGGTGTTTGGCGAGCAGTCGAGCAGACCGTAGCGATCCCTCTGAATACTTGGGTCCATTTGGCAGCTTCTTATGATGGTACAACCATAAGACTTTATCGAGACGGTGTTCAAGTTGCCTCTGGTAACTATGCCGGGAGTATGACTAATGATGGCTCACAGATGATCGGTATTGGTGCCCGGGCAAGTTTAAATACATATTGGTTTCCTGGGCAGATTGATGAGGTTAAAATTTGGAGCAGTGCTTTGGGTGCTGATGATATTAAAACTGAATATATTGAAGCAAATAATGGTCTAGTTGCTTACTACCCATTTGAGGGTGATGCGACTGATTTGAGTGGCTTGGGAAATCATGGAGTTGAAAGTGGGAATATTGCTTATCTTCCCGGTAAATTCAGCCAGGCTAAGAATTTTGACGGAAACAATGATTATGTTAATTGTGGTAGTGATTTAAGCCTTGATTTAGGCGATTCTTTTACGATTAGTGCTTGGATTAATCCCACGGTTTTAAAAAATTATGCTGGCATTGTTAGTAAAGATTCTAATCGAGGGGCACCCTACAGCTATCTGGCTGTTTCTCATGGTTTAGGGTATATGGGTATTTATAATAATGCTGTCTGGCAGTGGTCTCATCCAGGATTAATTAGTACTGGTAAATGGCAGAATGTTATTTGGTTGCATAAAAATGGTCAGCTTGGCTTTTTTGTCGATGGGGTATTATTTAATGTGATTTCGATGACTTATCCCGATGATCCTAGCGACAATACTTACATCGGCAGTTGGTCTCCCAGTTATGATTTTAATGGTTTAATTGATGACGTTAAAATTTGGAATCGAGCTATTTCCGATAAAGAAATCGGTGAGATAGTGGTGGATCCTTCATCAGTTTCTACGCCGGCAGAAGGCCTTAAACCAGTATCTGGTACTTGGGGGGAAAGGTAAGTTAAGCTAGTTTTATAAATTTCGGTTGTAAATTACTCCTGCCTATTATATAATCCCTTTGATTAGGTACAGGTTCTATTTTTTTAACTTTAAATATGGAAATTTCTTCACGCTACAACCACAAGGAAATTGAGCCAAAAATTCTAAAAAAATGGCTCGAGAGCACACTATTTAAGGCGACTAAGTCTAAACAGCCGGCCTATTCAATAGTCATTCCGCCACCGAATGTTACCGGAATTCTGCACATGGGCCATGCTTTAAATAACACTATTCAGGATATTCTAATTCGCTATAAGCGAATGCAGGGGTATCAGGCGCTCTGGATGCCAGGCACTGATCATGCTGGAATTGCTACTCAGAATGTAGTTGAAAAAAAATTAGCTAAACAAGGGCTAAAAAAAGAAGATATTGGCCGAGAAGAGTTTTTAAAGCAGCTTTGGGCCTGGAGAGATCAATACGGTTCAACGATTATTGATCAGCTTAAAAAGCTTGGTTCTAGTTGTGATTGGTCAAGAACCCGGTTTACTATGGATGAAGGTTATTCTAAAGCCGTAACTCGAGTTTTTGTTGAGCTTTGGAAGAAGAAGCTAATTTATCAAGGTGATTATATTATAAACTGGTGTCCGCGCTGTAAAACCGCACTCAGTGATGAAGAAGCTCCTCATCAGCAACGAGAAGGATCTTTGTATTATATAAAATATCCGATCAAAGGATCTGATGATTTTGTAGTTGTGGCTACAACTCGTCCGGAGACTATGCTTGGAGATACCGCGGTTGCGATAAATCCTAAAGATAAAAGATATAAGTCGATTTTAGGTCAAACCATAATTCTTCCTTTGACTGGTCGGGAAATTAAGGTAATCAGCGATGAATTTGTTGATCCGGGGTTTGGAACTGGAGCAGTCAAGGTAACCCCGGCCCATGATCCTAATGATTTTGAGATTGGTCAACGACATAAATTACCTTCAGTTTTAGTTATGAGCCCTGATGGATCGATGAATGAAAATGCTGCTGGTTATCAGGGTATGGACCGATTTGAGGCCAGAGAAGCGATATTACAGGAGTTAACTAAGCAAAAATTACTTGAAAAAACCGAGCCTCATTCTTATTCGGTCGGCCAATGTTATCGTTGTGATACTTTAGTTGAGCCATATTTGTCGCGTCAGTGGTTTGTTAAGATGAAACCTTTAGCCAAGCCAGCAATTAAGGCAGTCAAAAATGGTGAAATTAAATTCCACCCTTCTAGATGGACTAAAGTATACCTTAATTGGATGGAAAATATTCGTGATTGGTGTATCTCACGGCAAATTTGGTGGGGCCATAGGATTCCGATTTATTATTGTCGAGATTGCCAGAAGGAAGTGATCGCTGCCGAAGTAAAGCCAAAAAAATGTCGTCAGTGTGGATCAACGAATTTATGGCAAGATGAGAATGTTCTTGATACTTGGTTTTCATCCTGGCTTTGGCCGTTTGCTACTTTTGGCTGGCCGGAAAAATCGTCAAAAAAAGAATTAGACTATTTTTATCCGACTGATGTTTTAGTTACCGCGCCGGAAATAATTTTTTTCTGGGTAGCTCGGATGATTATGGCCGGGTTTGAATTCACCGGCAAAAAGCCGTTTAGTGATGTTTTTATTCACGGAACGGTTAGAGACAAGACTGGAAAAAAGATGTCTAAGTCTTTAGGTAATACTATTGATCCTTTAGGGGTTATTGATAATTTTGGCGCCGATGCTTTGCGCTTTTCTATAACTCTTTGTGCTGCAAGTGGTTCCGATGTTTATCTTTCTGATGAAAAATTTTTGGTTGGTCGAAATTTTTGTAATAAAATTTGGAATTCGGTTCGATTTATTTTCTTAAAAATTGAACAGGCAAATTTTAAAATTGATGATTTAGAAAATGTCGAAAAGGCAGCAGTTGATAAATGGATATTAGATAAATTATCTGAGGCGATCGATGAAATTTCTGCTAGTTTAGATAAGTATCGCTTAAATGATGCCGCTAAAAAGATATATGATTTTTTTTGGCATGATTTTTGTGATTGGTATATCGAAATAATAAAAGATGACTTTAACTTAACCCGGGCAAAAGTTTCTCTAAAAGTATTGCTTTCGGCAATGAAGCTGCTTCATCCGATTATGCCTTTTATAACTGAAGAGGTGTTCAGTTTAATTAAGCAAAATACTAACCTTAGTTTAGATGAGAGCATAGTGGTTTCTAGCTGGTCTAAACCGGATAAGAAAATCAGCCAAAAAGAAATTATTGAAATTCAGACTTTGGTCGCAACGATTAAGGAAATAAGAAATATCAAGGCGATTTTAGGTATCACTACTAAAAAAACAGTTTTAGAGGCGAGGGCTAGTGATAATCGACTTTCTTTTTTGAAGGAAAACCAAGCTTGGTTAAAGCGGTTAACTTTTTCAGAAAGCATTGAATTCAAGAATGCTGCTGGTGCGGAAAAATTATCGCGAGTTCTTTATGATTCTGGTTTGTGGGAGATTAATTTAGCAGTTAAGGATATTGAGAAGTCAAACTTTGTCGCTGCACTTAGTAAGAAAATTGAGTCAAAGACAGTGGTTTTAACTAAGATTCAAAAAAGACTTGCTAGTGAGCAATTTAGAAAAAATGCACCACTCGATAAAGTTCAGGAGGCAGAAACAGCAGTTACAGATTTATTAACTGAGGTTAACCGAATTAAGGATTTAAAAAATGCTTTTAACTAAAGAAATCAGAAAGACTATTGTTTTGGCTTTAAATGAAGATTCGGCGAGAAGAGATATTACTACTAGCTTAGCGATTCCAAAAGCCACTAGGATTAAGGTGGAGATCATTGCTAAAGAAAAGGGTTTACTCTGCGGCATCGAGGTAGCAAAAGCAGTTTTTAAGCAGATTAATAAAAAAGTAATTTTTAAAGCACTAAAGAAGGACGGTGCGACTTTAAAGCCTGGACAAAGAGTTGCAATAATTGCCGCCAGAGCTAGGGATATTTTAGCTGCTGAGAGAGTAGCTTTAAACTTCCTTTCGTTTTTATCGGCTGTAGCAACTAACACTGAAAAATTTGTTCATCAATCAAAGGGTAATAAAGCGATAATTATGGATACCCGTAAAACCATACCTAACTTGCGCCAGTTGCAAAGATATGCAGTTTTAGTAGGTGGAGGCCGCAATCATCGTAGTTGTTTATCGGGAGCGGTTTTAATTAAAGATAATCACTTAAGAATTGGCCGATATCTAAATAAGGGTAAATTAGACGATAAAAAGATTGCTAAGTTAGTTAAAAATTTTAGAAAGAAATCTTCTGGCAAAATTGAAATTGAAATTGAAGAATTATCTGAATTCCGCCAGGTTGCTCAAGCTAAGCCGGATATTATTATGCTTGATAACTTCTCTTTAGCTGATTTAAAAAAAGCGGTAAGTATGCGCAATGAAAGTTTCCCGAGACTAAAGCTAGAGGCTTCAGGCGGAATAACCTTAAAGAATGTCCGGGCGGTTGCTCGTAGCGGAGTAGACCGGATATCTATTGGTTGCCTAACGCACTCCCTAAAATCTATCGATTTCTCATTAGAAGTAATATAGTTTAGATGGACCGATTTAAGCTGGTCAGTAAATTCAAGCCTACCGGAGATCAACCTCAGGCAATAAAGAAGCTCATTCAGCGGATAAAGTCTGAGAAGCGTTTTTCTACTCTTTTGGGTGTAACCGGATCAGGGAAAACCTTTACTTTGGCTTGTGCAATCGAGAAGTTGAATCGTCCGGTTTTAGTGATTTCTCACAATAAAACCCTAGCTAGTCAGCTTTATGCTGAGTTTCGCGAGTTTTTTCCTCAAAATGCGGTTGAATATTTTGTTAGTTATTACGATTATTATCAACCGGAAAGCTATATTCCTCAAACTGATACCTATATTGAAAAGGATGCATCAATTAATGATCGTCTTGATCGCTTAAGGCTTTCATCGACAAGTTCACTTATTGCTCGCCAAGATGTTATAGTAGTCGCATCGGTATCTTGCATTTATAACTTAGGTTCTCCAGAAGATTATCAGAATTTAACGTTAAATTTAGTCTCGGGTCAGGCTTTACAAACTGAAAGTGTTATTAAGCAGCTTACCGAGCTTCAGTATGAGCGCAATGACTTTGATTTTCAAAGAGGAACCTTTCGCTTGAAAGGTGATACTTTAGATATTTTCCCATCTTACAAGGAGCGGCCACTGCGAGTAGAGTTTTTTAATCAGGAGTTAGAGAAAATTTATGAGTTTGATCAGGCCAGTGGAAAAAAGATTAGCGACTTGGAGAGAGTAAGTATCTATCCGGCAAAACATTTTATCATCGAGAAGGATAAAATTGAGGCAGCTTCAAGAACGATTTCTTTAGAGCTTGAGGATCGTTGCGATTTTTTTAAAAAAGAAGGAAAACTCCTTGAAGCTCAGCGTTTGAGGCAGCGAACTCTTTTTGATCTTGAAATGTTGAATGAGTGCGGATATTGTCATGGCATTGAAAACTATTCTCGCCATTTAACTGGTCGCCCGACTGGATCAAGGCCATTTTGTCTTTTAGACTACTTTTCTAAAGACTTTATTACTATTATTGATGAAAGCCATGTGACTGTACCTCAGGTACGGGGAATGTATGAGGGCGATAAGTCGCGAAAAAAAACCTTAGTTAACTATGGCTTTAGGTTGCCGTCTTGCTTAGACAACCGGCCGCTTCGTTTTGATGAGTTTACCAAATTAATTAACAAAGCAGTTCATGTTTCCGCAACTCCGGCAGAGTATGAATTAAAACTTTCTGACTACAAGGTTGTCGAACAAATTATTAGACCCACTGGGCTACCTGACCCGGAAATAGAAGTTCGCCCAAGTGAAAATCAAATCGAAGATATAATCGCGGAAGTTAAAAACCGGATTAAGAGCAAAGAACGAACCTTGATTACTACTTTGACTAAACGGATGGCTGAGGAACTTTCACGATATTTGGCTGATGAAGGATTAAAAGTCAGCTATGTCCATTCAGAGGTCAATACTTTTGAGAGGACAAAGATTTTGAAAGATCTCCGGATGAAAAAAATTGACCTTTTGGTTGGAGTAAATCTTTTACGGGAAGGGTTAGACTTACCGGAAGTATCTTTAGTGATAATCCTTGATGCTGACAAAGAAGGATTCTTGCGTTCAGCAACGTCATTAATCCAGGTGGCCGGAAGATGCGCCCGCAATATTAACGGACACGTTATCATGTATGCAGATAGGGTTACTAAATCAATGCAGAAAGCAATCAATGAAAGTTCGCGTCGCCGGAAGGTGCAACTTGAGCATAATCGAATCAATAATATTACCCCTAGGAGTATTCAGAAGGCAATCAATGAAGGTATTGAAATATACTTAAAAGAAGCGAATAAGCTTAATCAGCGACTTGATCTTAAAGAAGAAGTTGGTAGCTTACATGAAGTTATTGGCCAGCTTGAAAAGGAGATGTTTTTGGCGGCTAAGCATTTACATTTTGAAAAAGCCGCTAGTTTACGTGATAAAATAGAAGAGCTGCGCAAAGTTATTGCCAAAAAGGTTAAATAGTCTATAATTATTTAAGTTATGATTGTAGTTGACGTTGGAAACACTAGTATAAGTTTATTTCAGTTCAAAGGAAAAAAAATTACCAAAATTGTATCTTTGTCTACTCGCCAAGTTACTAAAAAGGCAGTTAAGGACGCTTTGGTTAATTTCTCTTCGGGGCCGATTTTGCTTTGTTCGGTCGTGCCTAAGGTGAGCAAGTTGTTTCAATCTTTGAATCGGAAGGTCTACCTCATCGGCAAGGAAATTAAAGTTCCTATCGGTTGTAAATATAAACGTAGTGATGTTGGTTCAGATCGATTAGTCGCCGCTTTAGCAGCTAAAAATTTATTTCCTAAGGTGAGGATAGTGCTTGATTTTGGCACAGCGATTACTTTTGATTTTTTATCGGTTAAGGGTGATTATCAAGGGGGGATTATTTTGCCTGGAGCCGGCTCAACTCTTTCGGTATTTTCTAGCTGCGCCCTTCTTCCCAAGAAAATAAAGATAACTAAAACAAAACGAATTATACCTAAAGATACCGCCGAAAGCATAAGCAAGGGGTTGACTGAAGGGTTTTCAGTGATGATTAATTCTTTAGTTAAAAAATATTGTAAGCTTTTAAAAATTCCTCGTTCAGCAACTATTGTTGTTACCGGAGGCGAAGCTGCTTGGGTTAAGTCTAAGCTCGACTTCAGTTATTCCTATGAGCCATACCTAGTGGCAAAAGGTCTTCAAAGTTTGGCTGCCCAATATCTTTCCCAGTAAAAAAATTTAAAAATTTTCTTGACAAGGTTGTCTACTTAAGTATAATTAGCACTCTTGGGTAGAGATTGCTAAGTTAGTTAATTGCAGTTTTTTCGTTATTTTAGTCAAAAAAGGTTAGGTTTAATTAAAGGAGGTGCTTAGATGAAGTTTAAGCCATTATCTGATCGAATTTTGGTGAAACCGCTTGAGGCCAAGGAGCAGACTAAGGGGGGTATTGTTATTCCCGATTCTGCCAAGGAAAAACCTCAGGAAGGTGAGATCGTCGCTGTGGGTGAAGGTAAAAAATCTGACGACGGCAAGGTAATCGCCGTATCTTTGAAGGTAGGCGATAAAGTGCTTTATGGTAAATATTCAGGAACTGAGATCACCTTAGATGGTGAAGAGTGTCTGATTATTCGTGAAGACGATGTTTTAGGAATTGTAGGATAGGAGGTTATTTATGGCAAAACAGTTAATATTCAGTGAAGAAGCCCGTCGGGCAATTTTAAGAGGCGTTGAGCTTTTGGCCAGGGCAGTTAAAGTTACCTTAGGTCCTAAGGGAAGAAACGCAATTCTCGATAAGAAGTTTGGCTCACCGACCATAACTAAAGATGGAGTAAGCGTAGCTAAAGAGATCGACCTAGAAGATCCTTACGAGAATATTGGCGCTCAATTAGTTAAAGAGGTGGCCGAGAAAACTTCGGATGAAGCTGGCGATGGAACAACTACCGCAACAGTTTTGGCCGAAGCAATTTTTAAAGAAGGAATCAAGAATGTTGCTGCCGGTGCAAACCCGATGGCATTAAAAAGAGGAATCGACAAAGCAGTGGTAGTGGTGATTGAAGAGCTAAAAAAACTATCTAAGCCAGTTAAGGATAAAAAAGAAATTGCCCAAGTTGCAACGATAGCCGCTAACGGTGACTCTCATGTTGGTGAGTTAATTGCTGATGCTATGGAAAGTGTTGGTCAAGACGGGGTAATTACCGTTGAAGAAGCTAAGTCTATGGTAACTGACAAAAAGGTAGTTGAGGGTATGCAATTTGATCAAGGCTATTTGTCCCCTTATTTTGCTACTGATGCTGAGAAGATGGAAACTCTTCTAGAAGACCCTTATATCTTACTTTATGAAAAGAAAATATCCAACCTCAAAGATATGCTCCCCTTATTAGAAAAGATTGCTCGTTCCGGAAAGCCGTTAATGATTATTGCTGAAGATGTTGATGGCGAAGCCTTGGCAACTTTGGTAGTTAACAAGATTCGGGGAACTTTTATTTGTTGTGCTGCTAAAGCTCCCGGGTATGGCGATCGTCGCAAAGCAATGCTTGATGATATTGCTATGCTTACTGGCGGAAAGTCAATAACTGAGGATTTGGGTTTAAAATTAGAGAATGTTTCTTTAGAGGATTTGGGTCGAGCTAAGAAAGTAAAAGTTGACAAAGAAAATACAACTATAGTTGAAGGCGCCGGGAAAACTACAGCTATCCAGGGAAGAATTAAACAAATTAGAGCCCAGATTGAAAAAAGTGATTCTGATTACGATAAAGAGAAGCTCCAGGAGCGGTTAGCTAAACTTGCCGGTGGAGTTGCCGTAATAAACGTTGGAGCAGCTACTGAGACTGAAATGAAAGAAAAAAAAGCCAGGGTTGAAGATGCACTTCATGCAACCAGGGCAGCAGTTGAAGAAGGGATTATTCCCGGTGGGGAAATTGGACTTCTTCGCAGCATCCCAGCGCTAGACAAGATAAAAGTTGAAGGCGACGAGCAGATTGGTGTGAATACTGTGCGTCGGGCGCTTGAAGAGCCTTTACGGCAATTGGTAACTAATGCTGGTTTAGAAGGTTCGGTAATGGTAGAAAAAATCAGGAATGAGAAAGCTAATGTTGGTTTTGATGCTGAAAACAATAGAATAATTGACATGTTTGAAGCTGGCATCATTGATCCAACCAAAGTTGCTCGAACTGCTATTCAAAATGCAGCTTCGATTTCAGGATTGTTGATTACAACTGAAGTAGTCATTGCTGACAAACCAGAAAAAGAAGATAAAGCTCCAATGCCTGGCGGTATGCCTGGCATGGGTGGTGGTATGCCTGGTATGGGCTACTAATTTTATCAAAATTTGACCATAAAATCCCCGTCTTCCTAAAAGAGACGGGGATTTTTTTATGGATTTTTACTTTCGATAGTGTTATAATAAACAATAGTTTTAAAAATTTATAATTTATGCGAGAAGCACCTTTTTCTTTAAGCACAGTTGGCGCCGACAATCTCGAGTTGGGTTTATTTCGTTACTCACTCCTGCCGCGTGAGGGATTTGTTGCTGCAAATAGCACGCTTTTTGGAATGTTGGGCTATCTTAGTCGAAAGTATTTCTTACAGGAAAAGATAGATAAATTGTTTTTTGATTCTAAGGATTGTGAGATTTTTTTTGAAATATTAAATCGTAATCAAAAGATTAAATTTTTCGAGGTTCCGTTTAAGAAAAAGGATGGGAGTCGAATCTGGGTGGCGATAACTGCTTCTTATATCTTTTCTAAGGATAAAACGAAATGCCTAGAAGGGATAATTCAAGATATCTCTTATCAAAAGCGAATGCAAGACCGGTTAATTTTGGAGAAGGATTTTCTCCAGGCGTTATTTGATAATATTCCGGATGCTGTTTATTTCAAAGATCGAAGCAACCGGATAATTAAAGTTAATAAGTTTTATGTTGACGGTACTGGACTTAACGAAAAGGAGATAGTTGGAAAGACTGACTTTCATTTTTTTCCTTATAGCCAGGCTAAAGAAATGTTTGAAGACGACAATCATGTTTTAAATACCGGAAAGCCAATAGTTGGCAAAATTGAGAAGACTAAACTTCCCGATGGTAGTTGGAATCAAGTGATTACGACTAAAATTCCGATGCACGATAGGGGTGGTAAAATCATTGGTAGTATCGGTACCACTCGTGACATGACCGCTCATGGTAATCTGGAAGAGAATCGTCTTTCAATGGCCATAAATGCACTCGAAATTTTAGGAAAGGCTCTAGAAATGCGAGATCCTTATACTTTTAGTCACACCCGACATGTTGCTAAGATAGGCGCTGAGATTGCTAAAGCTTTAGGCTGGGACGATAATCAAATTTTAGCTATGAAGTTAGCTGGAGAGCTTCATGACTTAGGAAAGATAAGTATCCCTTTGGATATTTTAAATAAACCCGGGGTTTTAAGCAGTTTAGAATATAGTTTAATAAAGGAGCACACTACTAATTGTTATAATTTAATAAAAGATGTAGATTTTCCGTTTCCTTTGGCTGAAATTATTTATCAGCACCATGAACGAATTGATGGTTCTGGCTACCCGCGTCAACTAAGCGGTGATAAAATTATGACTGAAGCCCGTATTTTAGCGGTTAGTGATGTCTTGGAGGCCATGACTCATCATCGTCCGTATCGGGCTGCTCTTGGCTTAAAAGATGCCTGCAGTGAGCTGTCAGACAACAAAGGTACTAAATATGACCCAGTGATCGTCGAAGTGTTATTGAGTCTAGTTAAGGATAGCGGCGACAAAGAGTTTTGGCTGGGAAATTAAGACAATGAATCTATCTGCTAGCTAATCCGCTCGTGAATTTATTAAGATTAGATAATTTGTTTGCATAGTTTTAGGTTTTGTGTTATAAAATATATTCCTTTTATTATTACTTAAAAAAGCACTAAAATTGAGGAGGATACCATAATGAAGCGTCGAAAAATTCCCATAGATGGAAATACCGCAGCAGCTCATGTTGCTCATGCTACCAATGAAGTTATTGCGATTTATCCGATAACCCCTTCCTCTGGTGTTGGGGAGATGGCTGACGAAAAGTCAGCTAAAGGCGAGACTAATATTTGGGGTCAGATACCAGTAGTCTCAGAACTTCAATCAGAAGGTGGAGCTTCTGGGGCCGTTCACGGAGCACTTTCAGCCGGCAGCCTTACAACTACTTTTACCGCATCTCAGGGCTTGTTGTTAATGGTTCCGAATATGTTTAAGATCGCCGGCGAGTTAACGCCAACCGTTTTTTATGTAACTGCTCGCACTGTAGCAACTCATGCGCTTTCGATATTTTGTGACCATTCTGATGTTATGGCGGCACGTTCTACGGGCTTTGGAATTTTATTTGCAAACAGCGTTCAGGAAGTTATGGATTTAGCTTTGATTGCCCAGAGTTCAACTCTAAAAACTCGAGTTCCCTTGCTGATGGTTTATGATGGTTTTCGTACTTCTCATGAAATTCAAAAGGTAGAGGAGCTAGCTAAAGAAGATATGTTAGCTTTAATTGATTTTGGAGATATTACTGCTCATCGCAGACGAGCGCTTACCCCAGATTGTCCGACCATAAAAGGTACATCACAGAATCCTGATGTTTTTTTTCAAGAAAGAGAAACTGTAAATGCTTTTTATGAAAATGCACCGGATATTGTTCAAACGGCAATGGATAAATTTTCTAAGCAAGTTGGCAGGAGTTATAGTCTTTTTGAGTATGTTGGAGCGCCCGATGCCGAAAGAATCGTTGTGATTATGGGTTCTGGCGCTGAAACCGTTCATGAGACTGTTGATTATCTAACTAAACAGGGCGAAAAGGTAGGCCTGGTTAAGGTTAGACTTTATCGTCCATTCTCGGTTGATGCTTTTGTTGATAGTTTTCCTAAGACTACTAAAGCAATAGCTGTTTTAGACAGAACTAAAGAGCCGGGGGCAATTGGTGAGCCACTTTATCTAGATGTGCGTTCAGCTATCGGTGAAGCTTTGGAGAATAAAGTTGCCCCTTTTAAAGAGTGGCCTAAAATCATTGGTGGCCGGTATGGTTTAGGTTCGAAAGAATTTACCCCTTGCATGGTTAAGGCAGTTTTTGATAATTTAGCTAAGAGTGAAGTTAAAAACCATTTTACCGTCGGCATTGAAGACGATTTAACCAACCACAGTTTAGAGACTAATAGTTGTTTTTCATCTGAGAATACGCAAAACTTTAGAGGTGTTTTTTACGGTCTCGGTTCTGACGGAACCGTTGGTGCTAATAAGAATTCAATTAAAATAATTGGTGAATTGACTGATAATTATGTTCAGGCTTATTTTGTTTATGATTCAAAGAAGGCTGGAGCTCGCACCGCTTCTCATCTTCGTTTTGGAAAAGATCCAATCCGTAGCACCTACCTTATTCAGCAGGCGAACTTTGTCGCTTGTCATAATTTTTCTTTTGTCGAGAAGTTTGACTTGCTTTCAGTTGCTGAGGAAGGCGCAACCTTTCTTTTGATTAGTCCTTACGGTAAGGATCAAGTTTGGGATCGTCTTCCAATCGAAGTCCAGAAGGAAATAATTCAAAAGAAACTTAAATTTTATGTGATTAATGCAACTAAACTTGCTGAAAGTTTGGGCTTAGGGGCAAGAATTAACACGATTATGCAGACAGCCTTTTTTACAATCAGTAATATTTTACCGATTGATCAGGCAATAACAGCCATAAAAGATGCGATTAAGAAAACTTACGGCAGTAAGGGTGATAAAGTGGTACAGATGAATATGGCTGCGGTTGATAAAGCGGCTGGGGCTATTGAAGAGGTGTTGGTGCCTAGTGAGGCTACTAGTAAAATTTCTATACCTTTGGTTGTCCCTGATAATTCGCCAGAGTTTGTGAAAAAAGTAACTGCTAAAATTATTGAAGGCAAGGGCGATGAATTACCGGTGTCGGCCTTCCCTAATGACGGAACTTACCCGACTGCGACCACTCAAGTTGAAAAACGTAATATTGCCACTCAGATTCCTGAGTGGGATCCATTAGTTTGCATTCAGTGCGGACAGTGTTGTTTGATGTGTCCGCACGGAGTTATCCGAATGAAGATATATAATAAGGACCAATTGACTAAGGCTCCAGCTGAATTTAAGCATACTCAGGCCAAAGGTAAGGATTTGGAAAGTAAGGCCTTTACGCTTCAAGTTGCCCCTGAGGATTGCACTGGTTGTGGAGTCTGCGTTAATAGTTGTCCGGTGTTCAAAAAGGATGATAATAGTAAGCCTACCGACAAAAAGGCAATTAATATGGTTGCTCAAATTCCAGTACGTGAGCGTGAACGGAAAAGCTTCGAGTATTTTCTCTCTTTGCCGGATATGAAGATTGAGGATTTACCGATCCCAATCAGCACTGTTAAAGGTTCTCAACTCATGCGACCGTTATTTGAATTTTCCGGTGCTTGTGCTGGATGTGGAGAAACCGCTTATGTTAAATTGATGACTCAGCTTTTCGGAGATCGAGCCTTAATCGCCAACGCGACAGGGTGTTCGTCTATTTACGGTGGTAACTTGCCGACCACTCCTTATTGTGTTAATAGTGATCAACGTGGTCCAGCTTGGTCTAATTCTCTTTTTGAGGATAATGCTGAGTTTGGCTTCGGTATGCGTTTGAGTTTGGATCAGATTAATGATCGGGCCAAGCAGTTACTTAAAGAATTACTTAGCAAGAAAGCCCTAGGGGATAATTCTACCTTAGCTAATGAAATACTTAATGGCAATCAGGATACTCATCAGGATATCGAAAATCAACGCTTAAGAGTGGCAAAGCTTAAAGATGTTTTGAAGAAACTTTCTAATGATAAGCTGGCTCAAGAGTTATTGTCATTTGCTGATCAACTGGTTAAAAAATCGGTATGGATTTTAGGTGGTGACGGGTGGGCTTATGATATTGGTTACGGTGGTCTGGATCACGTTTTGGCTTCAGGTAAAAATATTAATGTTTTAGTTTTGGACACTGGGGTTTATTCAAATACCGGCGGCCAGATGTCTAAAGCGACTCCGATGGGCGCGATAGCTAAATTTGCTGCCGCTGGTAAGCCATTACCGCGCAAAGATTTAGCAATGCTTGCTATGAGTTACGGTAATGTGTACGTTGCTCGTATTGCCATGGGTGCAAATTCAGCTCAGACCCTCAAAGCATTTTTAGAAGCTGAAAGCTATCCTGGCCCCTCAATAATTATTGCTTATTCTCAATGCATTGCTCACGGTATCAATATGACTAAAGGTGTGGATGCACAAAAAAAGGCTGTTGCTTCTGGTGATTGGCCTTTGGTAAGATTTAATCCTCAGTTATTAAAAGAGAAGAAAAATCCTTTGCAGCTTGACAGCAAGTCGCCGAGCATACCTTTAGAAGAATATATCTACAGTGAAAATAGATTTAAAGCTTTAAAAACTGCAGCGCCGGAAAGAGCAGAGATGCTATTGAAGTTGTCACAGGAAGAAATTATTAGAAGATTTAAGATTTATGAATATCTATCAAAGATGGATTGTTGCAATTCGGACGAATAAAGGAGGGAGTAATGGCAAAGGTTAAAGTTGATGAGAATGCTTGTGTTGGATGTGGGCTATGCGTTAATATGTGTGAGGCTGTGTTTGAATTAGATGGTAACGGTATGGCCAAGGTAAAAACAGATGAATGTGGAAGTTGTGATTTGCATGATATTGCTTCGCAATGTCCGGTTAACGCAATCGTAATAGAAAGCTAAGCGTTAGCTAGAGATTAACTTTAGAAGTTTATAGTTGCCTCGTTTGAAATATTAAATTTTTCAGGCGAGGCAATTTTTTATTTGCGTCTTAGCGAAGCGGGTTTAGGTTTAAATTAGCTTCTTGCTTTACTCTTTGAAGAAATTGTATTCGTTTTGAAAATGCTTTATTTTTTGCAAGTAGTTCTCGGTAGGTATCTTTCTTTTTTTGAAAGTCTGCATCATTGATTTCAGTCAATTCTTTTAGTTGAACGATATAAATTGCCTTTTCTCGAATAAATAACCTAGGTTCAACTTCACCATTTTTGAGTGAGAATATAGAATTACTTATTTCCGGATCGAGTCCAAGACCCTCAATGTAATCATAAAATTTAAATGGCTCAGGTTCTTTATATGTAATATTTTCTTGGCCGGCCAATTTCTTTAGATTTTTTAAGCTTTGATTGTTTATTTTGTCTAAAAGTTCTTGAGAAAAGCTTTTAGCTTGCTTTTTTGCTTCTTCAAGAATTAGTTTTTCCTTAACTTCTGATTCAATTTCTGAAAGGACTGGAATAAAAGCTGATTCTTGGTCAGTTTTTTCAATGAGTAAAATACCTTTTTCGGTTTCTAGCGGGGGGCCTAAGGTATTTTTGTCTAATGAAAAAGCTACTTCGGTAATTTTATATTGCCAGCCGATGTCTTCGATTGGATCGGAGAGTTTGATTAATCCGGTCTCTTTAATTTTTAGGGAAAATTTACTGGCTAGTTCGGCCAAGGTCCTTATTTCTTTGAGGTTGTTAATGATAGCTGAAATTTTCGGATTATCGTTTTCGATTAACACATAAGCTATATTTATTTTTGCTTCTTTTTCGAATAAGGCTTTATTTTCTTCA
This sequence comes from Candidatus Omnitrophota bacterium, assembly GCA_021735655.1. Taxonomy (NCBI): domain Bacteria; kingdom Pseudomonadati; phylum Candidatus Omnitrophota; species Candidatus Omnitrophota bacterium. Next base: position 179,732 of record JAIPGM010000002.1, read on the forward strand.
TAGAATGTCTCAATTTCGCTAGGCGCTATCCCAATATCAACTTTAAATTTATTGTAATTAATAGCTAAGTAGGCTATGGTTGCTTTTTGTGTATCGCGCAGATATAGTTCTTTTATTTCTTCAGGTTTCACTTCGACAGTAGCGTGTTCTTGAAATAACTTATCAATTTTAATGAAAGAGCGGATGTGCTCTTCAAACATACGAGCATTTAGGTTTAAATTGTAGCGTCGAGAAATTGCTTGTAGGAAATTTTGATATGTTTCTTGATTGAATCTTTTTTGACCAAAGATGTTGTTTATTACGTAATTTTTAACTTCTTCGTTGGTAACTTTAATTTTTTCTTGATTGGCCTTCCAAATTAGAGTTAAAAAGTCTAAGCCGATGCGCTCAAAATCAAGTGGAGTGAGCGATTGAGAATCGCCTCCGGAAAGTAGTGCTTGTAGCTTAGCCATTCGGATGGCTTCTTGCAGCTCGGAGATAGTTATTTTTTCACCACCGATTTTACCAAGTATATTTTTATCTCTTCCCGAAAGGTAAAAGCCGGCCCCTGAAAGGCCGAAAGCAGCAATGATTACGATTGCCAATATCCAAATTATACGTTTTGTATGGTGGCTGCGAAAGTTATTAAGCATAGAAGTATAGTAACGGGTATTAAAAATTTTTCAAGTAATTTTTTAATCAAGCTTGCAGAGTCGAGCTATTTATGGTATGTATAAAGCGGTATGAGTTATCTTTGCTATTTTCGATCTAGACGAGATTAACTTAATCTATATAATTTTTTTTTAAAAAATTAACGTTTTATTGAAAATTGGGGGTGAACAGGCTTCGACGTAATGGCTAGATGATCGGTTGCATGTCGCGAGGGTAAGTCTCCCGCGTTAACGGAGCTTACAAAACACAAACGCAACACCTTACGTTGCAACATCTCCTGTTGGCTTAGGCTAAGGAGGGCACCGATATTTTTTGCCTCAGGAATTATTGGTGCACACTTATGGGGCTAGAATTAGGCTCTTTTGCTTTGAGGGTTTAGTTTGAAACTAATAAAGCTGCTTTTTGGAAGATCCCGCCTTTTGGAGCTTTCAAGACTAAGATAAATATAAGGCTAAACATGTAGTAACTTTTCGTTGAACCTTTGCGGACCGGGGTTCGATTCCCCGCACCTCCACCAAGATAAAGATTTTTTTAAAAGCTTAGTTTAAATCCTACCTTTATAATTTTTTATTTTTAGGTTTAAAGATATTTTTGCAAACTGAAATTTGCTGTGATAAAATAGGTCGCGTAGTTAAAATAGTATAAAGAGGAGGTGTTCTGTGGCAAAGCAAAACGATACTTTAAAATATATGAAAGAAGAAGTTTGGCCAAAGACAAAGAAGGAAGTCGAAAGGGGGATAAAGGAAGCAAAAAAAATACTCAACAAGAGTGAAAAATATCTTAAAACTGTCTCTGAAAAGGGGGTTAAGCAAACTAAAAAAGTTTCCTTAGCTATAAAGAAAGAGAAATTGTATTATGATTTAGGCAAAACTGTTGCTTGCGTCAAGCTTGAGAATTGGTCAAGCAATAAAAAGATTGAAGCTATTCTTGGAGAAATTAAAGCTTTAGATAGAAAAACTGCTAGAATTAAATAGCTATCAGCATAATGAATAAATAAATGTAGTTCTACGTCAAAGGGAGGTTTCGGATCATGGAAGTCACAATTACAACTAATAATTTTGAGAAAGAGGTGCTTAATTCTGCTACGCCGGTTTTACTGGATTTTTGGGCTCCTTGGTGCGGGCCGTGCAAGATGATTGCTCCCTACTTGGAGGAACTGGCGAAAGAATACTCAGGTAAATTAAAGGTTTGTAAACTAAATGTTGATGAGGCTCCGGCCTTAGCAACAAAATATTCGATTATGAGCATACCAGCGCTTCTTCTTTTTAAGGGTGGTAAAATAATGGAGAAGCGAGTAGGGGCGATGAGCAAAAAAGATCTTGAAAAAATTAGTCAAGCCTATTTGTAATTTTTTTCCTATCCTTGATGAAGCTCAAGCCAATGGCCTAAAGGTTGAGCAAAATCCGCCTAAACAGTATAGAAATTTACCTAAATAATGCTTGCGAATAAATCGATATCTTGCTATAATTTTACGACTTTTTGCGGGCCCGTAGCTCAGTTGGTTAGAGCAGCCGACTCATAATCTGCTGGTCCGGGGTTCGAGTCCCTGCGGGCCCATTATTAGGAACGAGGATAGCCGAGAAGGCAAATATCTTTATGAATTTAAAAGAAGAAATTAGAAAATTAGTGGATTTACAGGAAATCGATTTAGAGATTCATCGTTTAAAAAAAGAAAAAGATATAATAAAACCGGCCTTTTTAAAAGAAATAAAAGATGCTTTTGAAGAGAGTAAAAAGAATCTTGTCGAATTTGAGGAACAGCTAAAGAATTCACAACTTCAAAAGAAGGATCGAGAGGTAGAGCTTGCTTCCAAAGAAGAAAGCCTGAGAAAGTCACAAGGCCAGCTTCTTCAGCTAAAAACTAACAAAGAGTATCACGCTAAGCTTACTGAGATTGGTTCTTGTAAGGCTGACATTTCGGTTGCTGAAGAAGAAGTAATAAAAATTCTTGACGAAATAGAGTCAAAAAAAGATAAACTGGACCAAGCTAAAAAAGTCCTAGCTGAAGAAGAATCTAAATTTAAACAAAACGAGAAAAAAATAATCGAGGAAATCAAGGAAGTGGAAACTGAACTCCTCACTTTAGAAAATAAACGCAGAGTTATTGTTAATGAGATCGATAAAAATATTGTAAGTCGCTATGAGAGTTTGCTTAAAACCCGTAATGGTTCGGCTATCGTTGCGGTTAAAAGTAACAGTTGCAGTGCTTGTTACCTCTCACTTACTCATCAAAAAGTTAATGCGATAAAAATGTATGAAGATTTAGTTTCTTGTGAGAGTTGTGTAAGGTTACTGTACTTGCCCGAGGATATATTTTAAATGATAGTTTATGTTGATGGCGCTTCAGTTGGCAATCCCGGAAAAAGTGGGATTGGTTATTTAATCTATAAGGATGGCAAGTGTATAAAAAAAGAAAGTATTTATTTGGGTATCCAGTCAAACAATTTTGCTGAATACATGGCTTTAATTTTTTCTTTGACTGATCTTGTTGATATGAAGGCGAGTGAAGTCCAGGTATTTTCAGATAGTAAATTAGTTTGCGAGCAAATCAAGGGTAATTTTAAAGTAAAGAATCAGAATATTTATTCGCTCTATGTTTTAGCTAAAAATTTAATCGAAAAACTTGATAAATTTACGATTACTCACATTGATAGAGAAAAAAACCATGAGGCCGATAAGCTAGCAAAGAAAGCAACCGGATTTTTGGTATGATTGTAAAAAAGGTTTGTCCGGCCGCCTGTATATCGGGAAAATTTCTACGATATTTTCCCGAAGCGGCTCGGACATAATTCGTTATTGACATCTTTGATGTCAATAACTCATTTAGGAGGTAATAATGAGTGGTCATTCAAAATGGGCGAGTATAAAACATAAAAAAGGTGCTGCCGATGCAAAAAGGGGCCGCCTTTTTACTAAATTCATAAGAGAAATTACAGTTGCCGCTAAAGCCGGCGGTGGAAGCGTTGATACTAATCCAAGATTGCGAACCGCAATTGGTAGGGCTCAGGCTGCCAATATGCCTAAGGATAATATCGAGAAGGCAATTAAAAAGGGTACTGGTGAATTACCGGGTGTAACTTATGAAAGCTGTACTTTTGAAGGTTACGGTCCAGGCGGTGTGGCCATAATTGTTGATACACTTACCGACAACAAAAACCGAACTTCAGCCGAGGTGCGAAATATTTTTACTAAACGTGGTGCGAATATGGCTGGGGCTGGTAGTGTAGCTTGGATTTTTACGGCTAAAGGTTATGCTGAAATCGACAAAAGCGTAACCACTGAAGATGAACTATTTTCGATATGTATCGACGCCGGCGCAGAAGATATCAAGGCTGGCGATAAAAGCTTTGAGGTTTTTTGTGACCCTAAGGATTTCGAAAATGTAAAGGCTGCTCTCGAGGCTAAGAATATTAATATCGATACAGCTGATTTGACTAAGGTGCCTAACTCTACAGTAAAAATTGGCGGGCCGGAGGCTAAACAGCTTCTTTCCTTGATTGAAACTTTGGAGGACCACGACGATGTCCAGAAAGTCTATGCTAATTTTGATATTCCCGATGAAGTTTTAGAGAAGATAGCTCAGGAGATTTAGGTTGATAGTCTTGGGCGTTGATGTGGGCTTGCGAGTTTGTGGATATGTTCTTTGTCAAGTTAAAGGCCTAGAGGTTGAATTGCTAAAGGAAGGTCAGATAAAGCCTAACCCCAAAGAAGCCTTGCCGGATAAATTAGGTTATATTTATCGAGAGCTGTTTAAAGAAGCAACTCAACACAAACCAAAAGCAATAGTAGTTGAAAAGCTCTATTCTCATTACCGACATCCAACTACCTTAGGAGTTTTAGCCCAGGTACGGGGTATAGTAGCTCTTTTTGCTAATCAAGAGGGCTTAGGTTTTTTTGAATATTCACCAACACGAGCCCGAAAAGCATTCTTAGGTAAGGGGAACGCTAACTCACGGCAAGTACGAAAGATGGCTGAAAACATTACCGGAAAAAACTTTATCTCCGACCATACTGCTGATGCTTTTTCTTTGGTGGTTGCGTTTTCTCATGCTCAGAAGTTAGAGAGTCTCGTTAACGGTTCACGTCTTAAGTCAAGCTAGAATACTTATGATTTATAAGATCAGAGGCCAATTAATAAAGAAAGAAGATAATAGGGCTATTATTGATGTTAGCGGTATTTTTTATGAAATAAATATACCGAAAACCGTATTTAATCGTCTTAAGCCAGATGAAAATAATTTTGTAGAGTTGATTACCTATCAGTACTTAACTATTGATGGCAATCGTGGCATTCCGGCTATGGTTGGGTTTATTGATGAATTAGAAAAAGATTTTTTCGAAAAGTTTATTAGTGTTTCTGGAGTGGGCCCTAAGGCAGCCCTTCGTGCCCTTGATCAGCCGATATCAACCATTGCTCAGGCAATTGAAAAAGGAGATTTAACTTTTCTGGTTGGGTTGGTAGGTATTGGGAACCAACGGGCTAAGCAGATAGTTGCTCATCTTCAAGGTAAGGTTGGTCGGTTTGCTTTAATTCGCGATGAAGGGCAGGCTAGCGGACCAGAGAAAAATGAAGTTGTTGAAGAGGCTAAGCAGATACTAAGGCGTTTACAATACAGCAATAAAGAAGTAGAAGCAATGATCAAAAAAGCAATTGAAGCTAAACCTTCAATTGACAGCAGCGAAGAGCTGCTTAATGAAATCTATCGCCAAAAGAAATAAACTTATGGATAAGCAGAAAGTAAAATCAATTATTGAGTCTTTGCTTTTTATTAATGAACGGCCAATCGAAATGAATGAGTTACTTCAAGTAGTTGAGGCAACCAAGAAAGAGGTCGAATTGGCCTTAGATGAACTTAAAGAAGAGTATGCTCAGCGTCAGAGTGGCATATGTATTGTTAAGGTTGCTGGAGGCTATCAGATGTGTTCTTGTCCGGAGAATGAAACTTGGGTTAAAAAAATGTACCAGGAGCGGACAAAGCAAAAACTTTCAGTGGCTTCCTTGGAAACTCTAGCCATTATTGCTTATAAGCAGCCAATTACTCGTGTTGAAGTTGAGGCTATTCGTGGAGTTAATGTTGATGGTGTAGCCAAGAAGCTTACCGATAGCGGATTAATTAAAATTGGCGGTCGCAAAGATGTGGTTGGCAGGCCCTTTCTTTATATTACTACTCGGAAATTTTTAGAATACTTTGGAATTAACAGTTTAAAAGATCTACCGAAATTAGAAGATTTTGTTGCCTTAGCCGGTAAAGATACGGCAATTGTTGAAGATAAGGAAAAAGTTGAAAGTAATAACGAGGTTTCAGAGCCGATAGTCGATCCTGCAAATTAAAGGAGAAAAGAGAAATGAAAAGTTATTTTGCATCTGAATCAGTGACCGAGGGGCACCCGGATAAAGTTTGCGATCAAATATCCGATACGGTATTGGATGCGGTTTTATCTAACGATCCTAATGGTAGAGTTGCTTGCGAAGCATTAGTAACTAGAGGATTTGTAATGGTAGCCGGAGAAATTACCACTGACTGTTATGTCGGCGTTCCAAAGTTAGTTAGAAATTTACTAAAAGATATTGGTTATGATGATCCAGCGGTAGGCTTTGATTATGAGAGTTGCGGGGTAGTAACTGCAATTCAGGAACAGTCACCAGATATTGCCTTAGGGGTTGATACCGGCGGTGCCGGCGATCAAGGGTTAATGTTTGGGTTTGCAAATTCTGAAACACCAGAGTTAATGCCGTTACCGATTATGCTCTCGCATAAGTTGGTGCGGAGACTTTCAGAGTTACGTAAAGACGGACTTCTGCGTTACTTACGACCAGATGGAAAGTCTCAAGTTTCAATAGAGTATGATAAAGGTGTACCTAAAAGAGTAGATGCTATTGTTATTGGTGCGCATCACACTAAGGATGTAAAAACTGAAGACCTTAGAGCTGATATTAAAAAGCTAGTAATTGACCACATAGTTCCTAAAGATATGATTGATAATGACTCAAAGATTTTTATTAATGGTACTGGTAGGTTTGAAGTTGGCGGTCCAGTTTCTGATACTGGTGTTACTGGCCGAAAAATTATCGTTGACACTTATGGTGGGTTTGCCCGTCATGGCGGAGGTGCTTTTTCAGGAAAGGATCCGACGAAAGTAGATAGATCTGCTTCTTATATGTCTCGATATATTGCTAAAAATATTGTTAAGGCTGGCATTGCTTCGGCATGTGAAGTTCAGCTTTCTTATTGTATCGGTATTGCTGAGCCGGTATCGGTAAATGTAAATACTTTCGGAACCTCACAGGTTGATGATAAGAAAATTGCCAAGGGAGTTAGAGAGGTATTCAAGCTTACTCCGGGTGGGATTATTGATGAGTTAAAGCTGCTTCGACCAATTTACACTAAAACTGCCGCTTACGGTCATTTTGGAAGAGAGGGAGAGGGTTTTACTTGGGAAAACACCGATAGAGTTGACGATCTAAAGCGGGTGGTAAAATGAACTACGATGTAAAGGATAAAAAATTAGCCTCCGAAGGTAAGAAAAGAATTGAATGGGCTATTCAAAGAATGCCGGTTTTAGAACAAATACGCCGACGGTTTTCTAAAGAGAAAACTCTTAAAGGTTTAACTATTGGTGCTTGCCTGCATATAACTACCGAGACTGCGGCTTTAGCAGTTACCCTAAAGGCTGCCGGAGCTCGAGCTTTGTTTTGCGCCTCGAATCCTTTATCGACCCAGGATGATACCGCGGCTTCCTTGGTTTTTGATTATGGAATAGAGGTATTTGCAATTAACGCCGAAGATACAAAGACTTATTATAGCCATATTAATTCAGTCTTAGCGGCTAAACCTCAGATTACTCTTGATGACGGGGCAGATTTAGTTTCAACGATTCATAAACGGGCGGCTAGCTCTAAAAAAATAGACTACTTGCCTTGGGCAAGTACCGAAGAGACGACCACCGGGGTAATTCGTTTAAAGGCCTTGGAGAAAGAGGGTCGGTTGCTTTATCCAGTGGTTGCCGTTAATGATGCCTATACTAAACATTTATTTGATAATCGTTACGGAACTGGACAATCAACCATTGACGGGATAATTCGAGCCACTAACAAATTAATTGCTGGGACAACTCTAGTTGTTTGTGGCTATGGTTGGTGTGGAAAAGGTGCTGCCCAACGTGCTCGTGGTTTGGGAGCAAGAGTGGTTGTTTGTGAGGTAGACCACCTAAAGGCGCTTGAAGCAGTTATGGATGGTTTTTCAGTGATGCCGATGAAAGAAGCTGCAAAGATTGGCAATATATTTATTACGGTAACTGGAGATATAAATGTTATTGCTCGCGATCATTTTCCTTTAATGCAAGATGCGACTTTAGTTTGTAATTCTGGTCATTTTGATGTGGAGATTGAGATTAAAGCTCTTGCTAAAATGGCAGTTAAGCAAAGAGAAGCCAAACCTTTAGTGCGCGAATTTACCCTTAAAAATGGAAAGCGAATCTATCTTTTGGGAGAAGGTCGGCTAGTAAACCTTGCTTGTGCCGAAGGACATCCGGCTGAAGTTATGGACTTAAGTTTTGCGAACCAGGCTTTAAGCTGTGAATTTATCGCAAAAAATAAAGGTAAACTTAAAAAACAAGTTTATAAAGTTCCTGATAGAATAGATTTAAAAGTTGCTGAGCTTAAATTAAAGTCAATGGGCATAAAAATTGATAAGTTGACTAAAGAACAAAAAGCCTATTTGAGTGCTTGGCAAGAAGGAACCTAAAGCAGGAGGCACTTATGCGCTATCTGGTTGGTTTTATTCTGTTTTCGTTTGTTTTGATTCCGGTGGGGTTTTGTCAGCAAGTAGTTAATTCTGAAATTACTGAAGTGGTTACTTTTTCCGACCAAGCCCTAGTTACTCGTCAAGCTGAAACTAATGTTATTAAAGGGTTAAACGAGCTGCAAATTGACGTTGACGCTTATCAGGTAGATTCGGATTCAATTCAGTTGAGTATTTACGGAAAAGGGGAGATTAACAGTGTTCAGCTTAGGCAAATTTATTTAAAAATCGAGCCTCAGGAAAAAGTAAATATTTTAACCAAAAAGCTTGAAGATTTAAATGATAAAAAATTATCCTGGCTTAAGGAAAGTGATGTTCTAGGCAAGCAAGAGAAGTTTTTAAACTCATTGATTGATTTTGCTCAAACCCAAGTTCCGGAAGACATAAAAACAAGCTTTCCTAATTCTAAGGATTTAAAAGAGGCGCTTAGCTTTTTATCTGATGGTTATAGTGAAATTAATCAGCGGGCGATAGTTTTGGCTCAAGAGTTAAGGGAGTTAGAAAAAGAGATAAAGGTTGTTGAAAAAGAATTAGCTTCTTTGCGTCGGCCAAATCAAAAAACCAAGAAAGTTATTGAAGTTGCGTTTAATAGTCTCGTAAATCAAAAAATAACTATTGATGCAACCTATCTAGTTCAAGGTGCCTACTGGCAGCCATTTTATAAGGTAAATGTGCCGCTTGAGTTAAAAAAGATAAACTTAACGATGTTTTCACAAATTATACAGAAGACCGGCGAAGATTGGAAAGATGTAAAGTTGGCAATTTCGAATGTTATGCCGCTTAAAGGATCTGATATTCCTTCATTAGGCAGTTGGTTACTTGATCTAACGTCCTATAAGAAGCAGGATGTGCTTAGTCTAGCAAGGACAACTAATTTTCAATTTGAGGGACTTGCAGAGAAAGGTTTTGCTGGCGATGAAATGGGTGCCGCTCCTTATGAAAGAGAAGAGGAAGCTAAATTTGTTCAAGCGGTTCAAAAAGAGCTGCCACTTTCTTTTGAGTATCAGCTTCCGCAAAAGGTTTCGATTGATTCACAGAACAAAGAAACTACTTTGCCGCTTTTTTCAAAAACGCTTAAGGGTGATTTTTTTCATTATTCTGTACCCAAAGTTTCTTCTTTAGTTTTTCTGACCAGTCGTATTACTCCTGACAAGGAGCTCTTGCCGGGATTGTTAAATGTTTATTTTGCCGGAAGATTTGTTGGAAAGACTCAATTGGCTGAGAAAAAAGCCGGAGAGAAATTTGATATTAATCTTGGGGCAGACCGTCAGGTAATCGTAAAGCGCGAAAAGTTAAAGGATAAAATCCAAGAAACTTTTTTTAAAAAAATTCAGCGACAAACAATCATCCGTAACCTAGCCTTTAAAATAACTGTCGAAAACAGAAAAGATAAGGCAGTTAAGCTGCATTTAGTTGATGCAATCCCAGTATCAAAGACTGATCGGATAGAAGTAAAGGATATTAAGATTTCACTTAAGCCAAATAAAGAAAACTATCAAGATCAAGAAGGGCTTAAATTGTGGATTATTGATCTTAAACCGGGCGAGAAAAAGGATATTGATATAGATTTTACCGTGACTTATCCTAAGGATGCCCCAGTTAGTGGATTATGAAACGAATAGCCGTATTAACTAGAGATTGTGCCGGAGTAAATGCCGCCCTCAGGTCTTTAGTGCGCAGTGCAGCCGCTAAAAATGTAGAGGTTATTGGTGTTATGCGTGGTTATGAGGGTTTAATTGAAGGCGATATTAAGCTTCTTGATCGTCGGTCGGTTTCCGGGATCATTAATCGCGGTGGAACAATTCTTAAGACTGCTCGTTCTAAACGTTTTAAAACTATCTCTGGACAACGTCAGGCAGCTCGAACCCTAAAAGATCATGATATCGAGGGATTGATTGTTATTGGTGGAAATGGTTCATTAACCGGAGCCCATATTCTTGCCAGCCGCCATTCTATACCAGTCATTGGTATCCCGGCAACCATTGATAATGATGTTAATGGTGTGACTATGACAATTGGTTCTGACACGGCAACCAATGTTGCCTTAGAGGCATTGGATAAGGTACGTGATACAGCGACGTCCCTAGAGCGAATATTTGTGGTTGAGGTTATGGGTAGAGACTGTGGTTATATTGCTTTGAGAGTTGCTTTAGCTGCTGGTTGCGAAGAGGCAATACTTCCGGAATTGAAATTTAACATAAAAAATATTTGTGAAAATATAGTTGAAGGTAATATTCGCGGAAAGCGCAGCTGGATAATTATTGTGGCTGAAGGGAAAGCAAAAGCTTCTAAAATTGCTTCTGAGATCACTAAGATAACTAGTCTTGAAACCAGAGAAGTTGTGCTTGGTCATGTCCAGCGGGGAGGTTCTCCTACAGCATTTGACCGAATGCTTGCTGCTCGCTATGGGCATTATGCAGTTGAGGTTTTATTAAAAGGAAAAACCGACCGTTGCGTAGCCTTAAAGGATGAACAACTAATAACTATTCCTTTAGCTAAGGCGATTAAGAAAAAAGATATAGAAGTGGAAAAATATTACAAATTAATTAAAATTCTTACATAATTTTAATGAGATTGTAATTTTTATTATTGAGTGAGAAAAATTAGATAGTCGAATTATCCTTAAGGAGGTTAAAATGATTTACAAAAGCGAGGCAGAGTTACTTAGTAATAATGGCATTAAAGAGGAAGATGGTCGCATCGAAATCGTAGATGAAGCAAAGTTTCGCGATAGTGGAATTGATAGTCTTTTAGATACTATTATTTTAAGTAATGATGCGCACCTACGAAGGCTTTCATATTGGGTAGTTTATAGTGCTGGTCTCAGATTGGGGGTAGTTCCTTCTTCAATTCAGGGGCTCTATAACGCGATGGGACAGAAAAAAGTAAGTGGTTTTACGGTTCCGGCGATGAATATTCGGACCCTTACCTTTGATTTGGCTCGGGCAGTTTTCCGTGCAGCTAATAAAATTAACGCGGGAGCTTTTATTTTTGAGATTGCTAAAAGTGAAATTGGTTACACTGACCAAAGACCATTAGAATACACAGCAGTGATCACCTTAGCGGCACTTAAAGAAAATTATCAGGGGCCAATTTTTATTCAGGGTGACCATTTTCAACTTAAGGCAGCTAATTACTTAAAAGATCCAAAAAAGGAAATTTCTCAGTTAAAAGAGTTACTTGAGGAAGCAATTGGTGGTCATTTTTACAATATTGATATTGATTCATCAACTTTGGTTGATTTAGAAAAAGATAATCTGGATGAGCAACAGAAAAATAATTATGAAGTTTGTTCTGAAATTACCCATCGCATAAGACAATTACAACCAGAAGGAGTTGAAGTTTCGATTGGCGGTGAGATTGGAGAAGTTGGCGGAAAAAATTCAACCTCTGAGGAGCTTAATGCTTTTATGCAAGGATATGTAAAATCTGTTGGCGATAAGCTTGGCATATCTAAAATAAGTATTCAGACCGGAACCAGCCATGGAGGGGTGGTGCTACCTGACGGTTCGATTGCTAAAGTCAGTATTGATTTCGATACTTTGGCTAAACTTTCTGAGATAGCTAGAGAAAAGTATGGTTTAGCCGGAGCTGTCCAGCACGGAGCTTCAACCTTACCTAATGAGGCTTTTCATCGGTTTCCCGAAGTTGGCTGCGCCGAGATTCATTTGGCAACTCAATTTCAAAATATGGTTTATGACTATTTACCACTTCCTTTAAAGGAAAAGATTTATACTTGGTTACACGATAATTGTTCTGGTGAAAAAAAGCCGGACTGGACCGAAGATCAGTTTATCTATAAAACACGTAAGAAAGCTTTCGGCCCTTTTAAAACGCAAATCCACTCTTTACCGGGAGAGCTAAAAGACAAGATATCTTCAGTGCTCGAGGAAGAGTTTACTTTTCTTTTTGAGCAACTAAAGATAAAAGGTACCAAGGAGCATGTCGATAATTACGTTAAAGTGGTGAGCTTCGATAAAGAAAAAGATTATTTTTTAGCCGAAGAAAAAGATTTAGGTGAACTAGAAGGGGCTGACTAATTAAAATGGAGGCAACTAATGCGTTCAGATAAAATAAAAAAAGGTATTGAAAGAATGCCTAACCGGGCATTGCTTTACGGAACTGGTGTTCATTCGAGCCATCTGAGTCGGCCTTTTATTGCAATTGCATCAAGCTTTAGCGATTTAATACCTGGTCATATTAACATGCGTACTTTAGAGCGTTACATTGAACGGGGTATCGAGAATGCTGGTGGAGCCCCTTTCATTTTCGGCGTTCCAGGAATCTGTGACGGTATTGCTATGGGTCATGAAGGAATGAAACAATCGCTACCTTCTCGAGAATTAATTTCTGACATTATTGAAAGTATGGCTTCCGCCTATGCCTTAGATGGACTAGTTCTTCTTACCAACTGTGATAAAATTACTCCGGGTATGATTATGGGTTCCTTAAGGATGAACATACCTACGATTGTAGTTACAGCTGGGCCAATGCTTTCGGGAAATTTTAAAAATCAACGACTTTCTTTAGTTCGTGATACCTTCGAGGCGGTTGGGCGCTATAAGGCCGGTAAGATTGGCGATAGCGAACAAAAAAAATTAGAAATTGAAGCTTGTCCGTCTTGTGGTTCTTGCCAAGGGCTTTATACGGCAAATACTATGGCTTGCCTTACTGAGACCATTGGACTCTCACTTACCGGCTGCGCAACTGCCCCCGCAGTTTTAAATAAAAAGATACGCATTGCCTACGAAAGTGGACAAAAAATTGTAGAGTTAGTTAAACAGGATATAAAGCCTCGTGATATTGTAAATAAAAAGTCTCTTGAAAATGCAATTAGGGTTGATGTGGCTTTGGGAGGGTCAACCAACACAGTTTTACATCTTATGGCCATTGCTAATGAGGCTAAGGTGAAGCTAACCTTGAATGATTTTGATCGGATAAGCCTTGATACACCTCACATTACCAATTTACGGCCTGCTGGCGACCATTTTATGGAGGATTTGGATAGAGCTGGAGGCATACCAGCAGTTTTAAAACGTCTAACGAATAAACTGAATCAAAATCCAACAGTTTCTTTAAAACCAGTTAAAGAAATTGCTAAGAACGCAGTTGTTTATGACCATGATGTGATTCGATCACTAGATAAGTCCTATCATAAGGAAGGTGGTATTGCTATTCTTTTTGGTAACTTAGCGCCTGAAGGAGCAGTAGTTAAACAGTCAGCCGTAGATCCAGAGATGCTAAAATTTTCCGGCAAGGCTCATATTTTTGACTCTGAAGAAGAAGCAATGGCAGCTATCTTAAACAAAAAAATTAAAAAAGGACAAGTTGTAGTTATCCGCTATGAAGGTCCTAGCGGTGGTCCTGGCATGCGTGAAATGCTTTCACCTACCTCAGCTATAGTCGGATTAAATCTCCATAAGCATGTGGCTTTGATTACTGATGGGCGTTTTTCCGGAGGAACCCGAGGTCCTTGCATTGGTCATATTTCTCCCGAGGCAGCTCAAGGTGGTTTATTGGCCTATTTAAAAGATGGTGATTTAATCACGATCGATATAGCTAAGCGAAAAATAGAAGTTAAGCTTTCAGAGAGTGAAATAAAAATTAGAAAAAAAGTAATGAAAATTAAGGCTCCCAAGGCTAGCAAAGGGTATTTAAGTCGCTATGCTAGGCTGGTAAGCTCGGCTTCTGACGGAGCGGTGCTTAAGGAGTCTTAAAAGGTTGATGTCTGGGCCTCAGTTGACATAAATGCGAAACCTATTGACAGGGGTATGACTCTTTGTTATTATTAAAATTACTATGAATAAAGCAATGAAACTGATTAATTCAATAGTGAAAAAGGCTCAGGATCTATTAGGTACTTTTTCTAGCGATATTGGTATAGATTTAGGTACAGCTACGACCCTAGTTTATGTACGTGGTGAAGGAATTGTTTTGTGTGAGCCTTCAGTTGTTGCTATTTATAAGGATACGGGAGTGCCCTTAGCTGTTGGCGATGAAGCTAAGCGTATGCTTGGGAAAACTCCTGGAAGTATTGTTGCTATCCGACCGATGAAGGATGGCGTTATTGCTGACTTCGGTGTGACCGAAGAGATGCTGCGTTATTTTATTAAAAAAGCTTATCCGCGTAAATTTATTATTGGACCAAGAATCGTTGTTGCTGTTCCTTCGGGGATTACTGAAGTAGAGCAGCGAGCAGTTAAGGATTCTGCTCATCGAGCCGGAGCGCGAGAGGTAATACCGGTTGAAGAGCCAATTGCTGCTGCCATTGGTGTGGGCTTACCGATCGCTGAACCTCAAGGCAACATGATAATTGATATCGGAGGCGGAACTACCGAGATTGCTGTTATTTCGCTGGGCGGAATAGTTTTCGCTCGTTCAATTCGCATTGGCGGCGATGAGATGGATGCAGCGATAATTGAACATATGAAGAAAAATTATAATTTAATGATTGGTGAGCGAACAGCTGAAGAGATAAAGATTAAGGTTGGTTCAGCATGGCCAATCGAAGAGGAAATGACGATTGAGGTCAGAGGACGTGATCTTATTACCGGTCTTCCTAAATTTATCAAGGCCCATTCGGATGAAATTCGTAAAGCCTTGGAGTCTCCGCTAAGAGAGATTTTAGAAGCAACGAAAGTTACCTTAGAGCGTACACCTCCGGAATTAGCAGCTGATCTTATTGAAAGAGGAATTGTTCTTTGCGGCGGCGGAGCATTGTTAAGGGGGATGGATAAGTTAATTTCTGAAGAAACCGGCTTGGCTTGTTTTGTGGCCGACGATCCTTTAACCGCAGTAGCCTTAGGTACTGGAAAAATCCTAGAAGAACCAAAATTTCTAAAGAAGCTTTCCCTTGTATCTTCCTTCTAAATTAAAAGTTAAGTCTTTTGTTCTAATTTTCATATCTCTTTTTCTGCTTTTTTTTACCTTTCGTGGTTTCGTCCGTTACTTAATTTTTTTTAGTGCTAACCAATTTTTGCATTATCCAACAAGGAATAAGCAGCATTTAGTTGAACTTAAACAAAAAAATTTAGAATTAATTTTAAAACTAGCTAGATATGAGTCTCTTTACCAAGAGAACCAAAATTTAAAGAAAGCGCTAAATTTTAAAACTAATACTCAATATCACTTGATTGGTGCAGAAGTTTTAGCATTTTCTCCTTCAGCTTGGCAGCGATTGATAGTTGTTAATGTTGGTGAGGATCAAGGCGTCACAAAGGGTCTTTTCGCTATTGATCAGGACGGCAATCTTTTAGGGAGGATTGTTGAGGCCGATAAAAAATTTGCCTACCTAATGTTGGTTGGTGATCCTGACTTTACCGCATCGGTATTTATTGGTCAAGGTGCCCTAGGACTTTTAAAGGGAGGAGTAACCGGAGCTCAGGTTCTCTATGTTGAAGACAGCGATAATATAAAATTAGGGGATAAGGTTTGGCTCAAAGTTGCTCAGTTATCTTCAGCAATAGAAATTGGTAAAGTAAAAAGCCTAAGCAAAACTGATGATAGTTTATTTTGGAATGTTGGAGTAGAAATGTTTCAAGAAGATGTAACTTTCAATCAAATATATATCGTCAAATGATTAAACCCTCCCTAAGAGCTTTCATTATTATTTCAGTTTTTTTCCTTTTGGACTTAATAAAGCCTTTTGGTTATTTTTTATCGGTTGAATTCATTTTTTTGGGGCTTATTATCATTGCGCTTAATGAATCGCTAGCAATAGCCTTGGTTGCTAGTTTTTTGTCAGCGTGCTTTCGCAATTTTTTTATTCTCAATGGATCTGCGGTTACTTTATTTGAATTTTTGTTTATCTGTTTACTTATTCAATATATACGCTCGCGCCGTATTTTTTTAGCTAAGCCACAACAACTATTTATTGTTAAAGGGGTCATTGTGTTTTTGAGCCTTTGTGTACATATTTTAGTTAATTCAGTGCAATTGGGATTGTTTATTTCGTTTTTTTCATTCCAGTTCCTCATTCAATCAATTTGCGTTTATTATTTTATTGATTATTTACTTAACCAAAAAGCGCTCCCAGCTTATCATTAGGGTATGTTTAAATGAGCTAACTCCATAACTTTTTATTTTTTAAAAAGTTAGGTTACTTTTTAACTATGTTAAGAAAATTTTTTCAGAAAATCAACAATCTTTTTTCCCTTTCAACCTTAGAAAAAGTATATTTTATAGGTTTTTGCGTATTGCTCGGAACCTTAAGTTGGTACCAGCTCTTTCGTGGCGAGTATTATTTTCAACGCGCAAAAAATAATTATCTTAAAGTGCTTCCTTTGTCGTCTATGCGCGGGGAAATTTTGGATCGAAATGGAATTTCTATTGCATATGATCGGGCTGAATTTAACCTAGGTGTGATTCCTTATCAGGTTAAAACGATTAAGGACTCATTATTTCAAGAATTAAGTGACTATTCAAGCTTAAGTGTCGGATCTTTAAATAAAAATTATCGTAGAAACTTAAGTAGTTTTTTTAGTCCAGTAGATATAATTACTAATGTTGATAAGACTAAAGCCTTGGAATTGAATGAAAAATTTAGCGATTCTTTAGTTATTACTACTCGGCCACAGCGTTATTATTCTAACCCTTACGCTTTTGCTCATATTTTAGGTTATGTTAAACAGGCCAAATCATTTTACGAACAGTTAAAAAGTTATGGCTATAGTCCGATGGAACGTGTTGGTTTCGGTGGCATTGAGCAGTTCTATGATACTTACCTTAAGGGTTCCGACGGTGGAGAGCTTGTTGAGGTTGATTCTCATGGAAGAATTATGGGTTATTTGGGTCAACAACGCCCACAAAAAGGTAAAGATATCTATCTAACTGTCGACAGTCTTGTCCAGCAAGCTGCTTATGAATCGTTGGGCGATAGACCTGGTGCTGTTATTTTAATGAATGCCGACAATGGTGAATTGATTTCTCTTTGTTCGAGGCCGGCTTTTAATCCTAATAGTTTTATAGAGGGCAAAAATACCAGCAGCTTTTTGAATAATTCGAAAAGCCCCTTGCTTAATCGAGCTCTTCAGGCTAAGTATCCAATGGGCTCGACCTTTAAGCCAATTGTTGCAGTTGCTGCCTTAGAAGAGGATAAATCTAAATCCTCAACAACTTTTGATTGCAATGGAGAATTACGCCTAGGGATTGCAAAATTTAGATGTTCACATGTGCATGGACGACAGAATCTTTTTGAAGCGATAGCCCACTCTTGCAATGTTTATTTTTACAATTTAGGGCTTAAAATTGGACCAGATGCACTTTCAAGATGGGCTCGAAAGTTTGGCCTTGATTCCCTAACCGATGTAGATTTACCTTTTGAGGCTAGGGGTTTTGTGCCTGATGTGCGTTGGAAACAAAAAAAACTTAAAAGTAATTGGTTTGCCGGTGATACGGTTAATTTTTCGATTGGTCAGGGTTTCATGACCGCGACACCTTTGGCGACTATGCGAGCGATGAATGTTTTTGCCAGTAAAGGGTATTTAGTTAAACCTCAACTAATTAAAAAAATCGACTCAGTTGAGTCTGGAGCAATAGATAAGACTTATCTTGGTATTTCCGAAAGAACTCTTGAAAAAGTAAGTCAAGGTTTGCGTGAAACAATACTGAGAGAAGACGGAACAGCTAGGATTCTTAATCGTTTAAACCTCAAGTTCAGCGGTAAAACCGGAACTGCTCAAAATTCCGGTAGACCCCACGGTTGGTTTATTGGTTTTTTTTCCTATCAAGAGAAAACTTATACTATTTGCGTATTACTTGAACATGGCGGATCTAGTTATGAAGCGGTAAAGATAGCCTATTACTTTGTTAAAAAAATAACCGAAAACAAGATTTTATGAGATCTCATTCATTAAGAGCAACAGTAGTTAATCTTAAAGGGCTAAAAACAGTTGCTATTTGCTTACTAATTTTTAATGCTTTAAGTTTAATTTCAATATATAGTAGCTTGCATCAGGCGGGAGAGTTTGTAGGTCAGCAAATCCTTTATCGACAGTTACTTTGGATAGCAGTATCTTGGCTTGCCTTGCTAATTTTTGCTAATATTAATTACCGTATTTATTTCGATTTAGCTCATTTAATTTATGGGTTTAACTTGTTATTACTTTTTTGGGTGTTATTTTTTGGCAAAAAAGTAATGGGAGCCCAACGTTGGATTGAAATTTTTGGGTTTACCTTTCAGCCTTCCGAGTTATCAAAAATAGCGACTATTATTATTTTAGCGAAGTTTTTTTCTTCACGTCAGGAATCGATTCATGCTTTTTTGCTGCCGTTGGGTTTTACTGCTTTTAATGCCCTGGTTATACTTATTCAACCAGATTTAGGCACAGCTTTAATTATTGTTTTTCTTTTTCTCGCTTTAGGATTATTTTCACGAATTCCTAAGCGGTACTTTTTTGGTTTAATTGCTATTGGTCTTTTAATATCGCCATTTTTAATTGGTTCATTAAAGGATTATCAAAAGCGGCGTTTGCTTGTATTTATGAATTCGGATCTTGACCCTTTAGGTGCTGGCTACACAATTATTCAGTCAAAGATTGCAGTTGGCTCTGGTAAGTTTACTGGTCGGGGATTTCTTTCCGGAACTCAAAATCAATTTAATTTTCTTCCTGAACGCCATACCGATTTTATATTTACGGTTATTGCTGAAGAGTGGGGTTTTTTTGGCTCACTTTTTTTAATTATTCTTTATTGGTTAATTTTAAGTAAAGTTCTTCAACGGGCCAAAGAAACTCAAGATCAATTTGCTTGTTTTTTGTGCTTGGGGATAAGTTTACTTTTTTTCCTGCATATATTTATTAATATCGGTATGACTTTAGGTATTTTACCGGTAGTAGGGCTGCCGCTTATTTTTTTAAGCTATGGAGGAAGCAGCTTGTTGGTTTCCTTTATCCTTTTAGGTATTTTTTTCAACATTTCCCGAAGTCGTAAATAATTCCCAAAAATAGTTATTCTAATTGTGTCAAAGTAACTTAATATGAATTTTGCAAATTTTCGGAAACCTCAGCGTTACATCGGCAATGAATGGAATGTCATAAAAAAATCACCTTCAGGAAAAATTTCTTTTTGCCTCTGTTATCCTGATTTGTATGAGCTTGGGATGAGCAATTTAGGCATGCACATCGTCTATGGCTTGCTTAACCAACACCCTGATTTATTTTGTGAACGTACTTTTATGCCGGCTGAAGATTTATCAACTTATCTTCGCGAAAAAAATAAACCTTTATTTTCACTTGAAACAAAAAAACCCCTAAATGAATTTGAAATTATTGGTTTTCATCTTGGTTGTGAGCTTAATTTCACCAATGTTTTGCATATTTTAACTCTCGGATTAATACCAGCTAAAGCCAAAGATCGTAAACAACAAATCGTTGTTGGCGGCGGGGTTGCTAACCCTGAACCATTATCTGAATTCATCGATGTTTTTTATTTGGGTGAATTTGAGGAGGTTGCTGATGATTTCGTTAAGGTAATAAGAAAATACAAAGATAAAGAATCGCGTTTAAGGGCTTTGGCTGAAATTGAAGGGTTTTATGTG
Source organism: Candidatus Omnitrophota bacterium (assembly GCA_021735655.1). NCBI lineage: Bacteria > Pseudomonadati > Candidatus Omnitrophota > Candidatus Omnitrophota bacterium. Next base: position 199,721 of record JAIPGM010000002.1, read on the forward strand.
CCTAAATTCTACGAAGTTAACTTTGTCGATGGTGGATATGATTTTCGACGAAAATACGAATATGCTCGGCTTCCTTTGAAACGAGTTTACGTAAAGGATTTAGATCGTGCCTTTGTTCCTCAAAGTTGGCTGACTCCTCACACCGAAATCATTCATGATCGTATCCCGATAGAAATTGCCAGAGGTTGCCCTAATCGTTGCAGTTTTTGCCAAGCTCAAGCACTTTATGCTCCCTATCGTGAGCGAAAAATAGCAACTATCCAAAATATATTAAAAGTAGCCTATGAGAAAAGTGGCTATGAGAATTTTTCATTCCTTGGGCTTTCGGCTTCTGACTATTCCCAAATTGAGGAGCTTATTGATTTATGCTCTGATTATTGTCAGAATCGTCGAATTGGTTTGTCTTTGCCGTCTTTACGGGCTAGTGACATTGTCGGACGCCTTTATAGAAAACTATCGAAACTTAAAAAAGCTTCATTAACTATTGCTATTGAAGCGGCACGAGCCCCCTTGAGGGAAAGTCTTAATAAAAGAATCGGTACCAAAATTTTGTTTGAGGCAGCAAAAATACTTAAAAGTGTAGGCGCTAAGTCGATAAAGATTTACTTTATGTATGGTTTTCCTCAAGAAAACGAAGAAGACCTGTTGGCTATTGGTGAATTTTTAAAATCTTTATCAAGAAGTAGTCATATTAAATTAAATGTAAGCATCAATGCTTTTATACCTAAGCCTTTTTCTTTAGCTGAGGGATTTTTGATGCAAAGTGAAACGGTCTTAAACAAAAAACGAGAAGTAATTATTAAAAATCTTCCCCAGCGATCGCGAGTGAGTGTTACTTTTTCTTCCATCCAGCGTAGCATTTTCGAAGCTATTGTTTCAGGCAGTGATCGGGAATTTGGTAAAGTTATTTATCGCGCTTACTCTAAGGGGGTTTGCTTTGATGGCAATAGAGAGAATTTTTCCTGGCCGACATGGCAAGAGTCGATGGTTCAAGAAAAAGTTGACCCTAAGGATTACCTTAACCGACAAGCTAAAAATTTTCCTTGGTCGTTCATTAATTCCAAACCATAAGTTATGATTAATAAAAAGTTTCCCTTAGAAGTAATTTTAGAAAAGAGTCAGGAAATGATTTATTTTTCGCAGTTAGACTTAATTCATCTCCTGGAGCGAGCTTTGAGGAGGACTAGATTACCACTTTATTTCACTCAAGGCTTTAGTCCAAGAGTTAAGATAAGTTTTAAAAGTGGTTTAAAACTAGGTTTAGCCGGTAGAATAACAACCATTTTTTATTTCACTGAAGACATTCCTTTTGTAGTTTTAAAAGAGAATCTCCAGCCACAGTTACCTCAAGGATTAGTAATAATAAAATAAGGATCTAGCGAACAAGGAAAGTGCTTTTGATACTTGTAGCCTTAAAAAATTCCTTAGTGAAATTTTTAGCTAATTCGTGGTCATACTTTTTGCAGGAAAAAATATTAATATAGGACTTTTGCCAATGTTCGGAAAAATGCCCGGTAATTGAGCTAGTTTCGATAAATTGTAGCAAGGAATAGCCTTTGGTGAAGGGTTTATCTAGACCAAAATAAGGCAGCTGAGCTTTACCGTACTTCTTCATTTTAATCAACTTACATAAGGTATTAACATATTCGGTAAGCTTCTTTTTTGAACTCATGATTGATAAGTCACATCCTGAAAGATCGAGGATTAATTCGTAACCAAAGATTGGTTTTTTAATTTTGGAGGAAGAAAGAGTAGTGTCGTTGGTCGAAAGGGGCCTGCTGGCAAGGCCAACCCCAGAGTAATTTTCTTGACTGCTAATCAGGTAGTGTTTGGTTCCCATCCCCTTTAAGTATTTCTTTTTGATATAACATAAAAACTAAACGCCTTAGTGAACTATCTTTTTATATCATAAATTTTATCGCTTGGCAAGATTTTTTTTCACTTTTTTTAATGAGACTTACCCAGAACCAGAACGAAGTTCAGTTCTGGGTTTAGTCGAATTAATCCCGAGGAGCGAAGCGACGAGGGATAACCGTTTTATTCCGCTTTAACCGGGCTTTCTTCTCGTATCTTTGTTGGCAATCCAATCTTGTTTAACAAATCAATAAATGGATCAGGGTTTAACTCTTCGACATTTACCATTGTTTTTATATCCCAAATGCCTTGAGCAATCAGCATGGCCGTGGCAACTGGGGGGACTCCAGCAGTGTAGGAAATAGCTTGAGACTCAACTTCCTTATAACATTCGGCGTGGTCACAGTTGTTATAAATAAAAATTTCCTTGTCTTTGCCGTCTTTTTTTCCTTTAATTAGATTTCCGATACAGGTTTTTCCGGTGTAGTTAGGTGCAAGTGATAAGGGATCTGGCAAAACGGCCTTTAATACTTTTAATGGCACCACTTCGACTCCTTCTGCGGTTGTGACCGGTTTCACTGAGGTTAAACCCAATCTAGTGAGGACAGTAAAGATATTGATATAATGGTCGCTAAAACCCATCCAGAAGCGGATACTATTAGCATCGATATTCTTTGACAATGAATGGATTTCGTCGTGACCGCTTAAGTAAATAGTTTGTTTTCCAACTTCCGGAAAATCATAGGTTTTTTTAACTGAGTGGACAGGTAGACATTCCCATTTTCGGTCAATCCAGGTCCAGACTTTTATAAATTCACGAAGGTTTATCTCCGGATCAAAGTTGGTAGCAAAATATTTTCCGTGGTCTCCGGCATTAACATCCATCATATCAATAGTGTCGATTGTGTCAAAGTGGTGCTTTACAGCATAGGCGCAGTAGGCGTTGACCACTCCTGGATCAAAGCCTGCTCCGAGGATTGCGGTGATTTGTTTTTCCGAGCATTCATCCTTTCGTTTCCATTCATAATTAGCGTACCAAGGTGGATTCTCGCAAACCTTATTTGGATCTTCATATATGGCAGTGTCTATATAGGATACGCCAGCCTGGATGCAAGATTCAAGCAGTGCTTTATTTATATAGGTGGTGGCAAGGTTAATTATTATTTCTGAATTAGTTTCTTTAATTAGTTTTACCGTAGCCGAAACATCATAGGCATCTATTTGACGAGAGTGAAGTTTTTTGCTTTTATCTTTTAGGCTATTTTTTCTTTTAATGCTTTCTATGATTTTTTCACACTTATCTTGTGTGCGAGATGCAATACAAATATCACCTAAAATATCGTTATTTTGAGCGCACTTATGCGCAGCTACATGGGCAACTCCACCAGCACCGACAATCATTACGTTTTTTTTCATCGTAGTATTCTCCTTGTTTATTGCTTTATTTTTAAGCTATGACAGATTGTTTAAAAAGTCTTTATATTCAAAATGACGAACGACCTTTAAACCCCCGGTTTTCTTTTTTATGACGATTGATGGCATTGGTAATCCATTAAACCAGTTTTTTTTAACCATGGTATATCCGGCAACATCATTAATTTTAATTATGCTGCCTATCTTTAATCGAGATTTAAATTTATAGGTTCCAAATATATCTCCGGCTAAACAGGAGCGACCAGCAATCATATATTCAAATTGTCCCTTAGCGGAAGTTTTAATTTTAGCCTCGGTTCGATAAACTAAAAGATCCAATAAATGCGCTTCGATTGAGGAGTCGACAATGGCAATATTTAGCTTGTTATGGACTATATCCAGTACGCTGGTTATTAGTTCGGCTGACTGAGTGATAACCGCTTCTCCAGGTTCCAAATAAATTTGGACCGCAAATTTATCGCTAAAGTTCTTTAGTAATCTCGAAAATTTATCTACCGGATAACCGGGCTTGGTAAAGTATATTCCGCCGCCTAAGCTTACCCAGCTTACTTTATGCAATAAATCTCGGTAGTTTCGGGCGATAATATTTAGATTGTTAGAAAAATTTTTAAAATTATCATTTTCGCAGTTAAAATGAAACATGAGGCCGCTTATTAAATGAACTACGTTTTGAACAGCTTTTTTGTCAACCACACCAAGACGTGAGTACTTACGAGCCGGATTGGCTAAATCAAAGTGTGAATAACTGATTTCGGGGTTAATTCTTAAACCAATTTTTAAACCAGAGGTGTTCCCATGGAATTTTTTTAGTTGCCCGATTGAATTAAAAATAATCTTATCGGCATAGCGACGAATAGTTTTTATTTCCTTTTCAGAGAAAGCAACACTGTAAATTTGGACTTCTTTTTGAAACTTTTCGTATCCTAGGCGAGCTTCGTGGAGAGAGCTGCTGGTCGTACCATCAAGGTATTTTTTCATTAAACCAAAGACGCTCCAGGTAGAAAAACACTTTAAAGCTAAAACGAACTTTGCTCCAGAAGATTTTTTAATCCGTTCGATTAGCTTGAGGTTTTTTAATAATTTATCCTCGTGAATTAAATAATAAGGGGTTGCTAGTTTCATATTTTATTTAAATTTGGTCTATATTAACAATATTTAATTATTCTGGCAAGCCTTTTATTGAACTTTCCTTTTTGCTTGTTAACCGAGACAATTTCTGTTAAAATCGATTACTAATTTGAATATTGCCGAGATAGCTCAGTTGGCAGAGCAGGGGCTTCGTAAGTCTCAGGTCGAGAGTTCGAATCTCTCTCTCGGCTTAGAATAAGGAAGATCACTTTAATGCGGTACTTAAAAATACTCAAGAAACGGAATTTTTTCCTTCTTTGGTTTGGCCAAATAATTTCTCAATTTGGCGATCGGCTCACTCAGATTGCTCTGGTTGGTTTAGTATCGGCGGCTTCAAAATCTTCGGCCCAGTTGGCGGTTGTAATGAGCATGGCGATTGTGCCAGTTTTTATTATTTCACCAATATCTGGTGTGTATATTGACCGTTGGGATAAGCGTAAAACACTCTACCTTTGCGATTCAATAAGGGTTATTCTTATGTTGTTAATACCGTTTGTTTTCCTTAAATCGCATTCACTTATTCCGATATATGCTTTAATTTTCCTTTCTTTTAGTGCTGGTCGGTTTTTCATTCCGGCTAAGATGGCCTTCTTACCCCGAGTGGTTGAAAAAAAAGATATATTTATGGCTAACTCATTAATATCTAATACCGCAACCATTGCTGCCGTATTAGGAATTGGTTTGGGTGGGGTATTGGTCGAAAGATATGGGCTAGTCGTTGGCTTTAATCTCGACGCGGCAACTTTTTTTATTTCGGGTATGTCAATTTTTTTAATTTCGGTTCAAGGCAAAGGTGAGTTCTTAGCTAAAGACATTTTAGATATTGGAAAAAATGTTGTCGCTAGCGTAAAGAAATCATTTTTGTATGAATTAAAAGAAGGGATTGGCTATATTTTTAAATCAAAAGAAACAAAGTACGCTTTTAAAATATTTTTCTTTCTTTTTTCATATATCGGAGCTTTGTACGTCGTGTTCATTCGATTTATTCAAAATACCTTATCTTCAGTTACCAAGGATGTAGGCTTTGCTGCAGTTGGTTTAGGGGCAGGAATTTTTTTGGGAACCTTAGCTTATGGTCGAATTGCCCATAAGTTTTCAATTAAAAAAGTTATTAACTGGTCAGTATTGCTTTCATCTTTTTTTATTGTATTTTTTGCAGTATTCTTAAGGGGATATCCCTATACTATTTGTTTAATTTTGCTGGCTTTCGGGCTAGGAATTATGATTTCTCCGGCTTTTGTTGGGGTCAATGCTTTAATTCATCGAGAGAGTGACGAGAATCTGCTAGGCAGAATTTTTAGCGGCTTAGAGTTTACTTCCCATTTAGGATTTTTAGTTGCAATGCTTTGTGCTTCAATACTAGCTGATATTATGACTCCCTTTACAATTGTAGTTTCGGTCGGTATAATCGGATCATTTTTTTCCTTATGTTTTATTTTTTGTGATGATTACAGTAGCTGAATGTAAAAAACCTCAGTCTAAGCTTCGAAGCGAAAAATTTTTGACTCCAAAGAAGCTCTATCTACCACTTTCTCAACATACCGGAAAACCTTCCAGTTGTTGTGTTAAGGTTGGTGATTTTATTGAAGAGTCGCAAGTAATCGCCAATCAAGATGGCTACATCTCTTCCTATTTGCATGCCCCAGCTAGTGGCAAGGTAATAGCAATTAATGCTTGGAACAATCCGGTTTTAGGGAGATCTGAAGCAATTATTTTAGAACCACAAGGAGTTAGTAAAAAATATTTACCGAGAGAGGGCATTGAGAACCTTACTAAGGAAAAGCTTATTGAAATTATTGCTGCTAGCGGTATCGTTGGCATGGGTGGAGCAGCCTTTCCTACTCAAGTTAAACTCAAAAGTCCCAAACCGATCGACACCTTAATTATTAACGGCTGTGAATGCGAACCTTATCTCACTACCGATCATCGTTTAATGGTTGAGAATTTAAAAGAAATCTTTCTCGGTATCGAAATTATTTGCCGGATAATTAAACCCAAAGTGGTAATTTTTGCTGTCGAAGAAAACAAATCGGATGCAATAAAGCAGATAAATCTATTAATACATACGAAGAAGTTTTCCTTGCTAGCAGCTCGCACAGCGGTTTTGCCTTCTTATTATCCCCAGGGCGGCGAAAAGCAATTAATTTACAGTACTACTAGACGTAAGGTTCCTGGCGGAAAGTTGCCTTTGGATCTTGGCTGTTTGGTGCATAATGTTGCAACCTGTTTTGCTATTTACGAAGCAGTTTATTATAGTAAGCCCTTAATCGAGCGTTTAGTGAGTTTTTGTGGCGAGGCCTTGACTGCCCCAAAAAACATTTGGGTTAAAATCGGAACTTCACTCAAAGAACTGTTTGACCAAAAAATTATAGAATTTAGAACTGAACCGGAGAAGATAATTTCCGGAGGCCCAATGATGGGGACGAGTTTGGACAGTTTGGATTACCCAATCCTTAAATCAACTGGAGGGTTTTTGTTTCTAACTAAAGGGCCAAAAGAACTGACAGAAGGTTCTTGTTTGCGTTGTGCGCGTTGTGTCGACGCTTGTCCGATGGAACTTTTACCTTTAGAGTACTATAAACGAGCAAAAAAAGGCGAGTATCAGGATTTAAGCACTTTTAATATAAATGATTGCATTGAATGCGGTTGCTGTGCTTTTAGCTGTCCGGCTAAAATTCCGCTTGTGCATTATATAAAAGCAGGAAAACGTTATGCCCCTAAAAATAAGTAGTTCACCACATTTTTTATCAAAAGTCGATACTCAGCATTTAATGACTCAAGTGCTTGTAGGCTTAATCCCGGTAATTTGCGCTTCAGTATACTTTTTCGGCCTAAGGGCAGGATTGCTTATTTTGAACTGTATGGTGACCGCAATAGCCACTGAGGCGGTTATTCTATACTTACGTAAGAAAGCTTTAGCGATAACTGATGGTAGTGCCGCAGTTACTGGGTTGCTTTTAGCCTTGATTTTGCCTCCGACGACTAAGTGGTATGCCGCTACTATGGGTTCAGTTTTTGCAATTTTTATTGGAAAACATATTTTCGGTGGCCTAGGTGCTAATATATTTAATCCGGCCTTAATTGCCAGGGCCTTTTTGATGGCTGCTTACCCTAAAATGCTGACCACTTTTAGCGCGCCGATTCGTTGGTTAATTGTGAAGCCTCAACAATGGGATTCTATAAGTCAAGCTACACCTTTAGTATTAAAAAAATTTAGTCAGGAAATTACACCTAATCTTGATTTATTTATTGGCAATATTTCCGGCAGCCTCGGTGAGACATCAGCTATTTGCATAATTATTGGCGGATTGTATCTTTTGATTCGAAAAATTGCTGATTGGCGAATTCCTTTGTCGCTGATTGTGACTGTGGTCATAATTTCAGAGATTGGTTTTATTTTAAGGCCAACTAACGCCGACGTGTTGTTTCATCTTTTTAGTGGAGGGTTGTTGTTGGGGGCGCTGTTTATGGCTACCGATCCAGCTACGACCCCGATTACTAAAAAAGGACGATATATTTTCGGTATAGCTTGTGGTGCATTGATTATGGTAATTCGCTATTTTGGTGGTTTACCGGAGGCGGTCATGTATTCGATTCTTTTCATGAATGCCTTGACGCCTTTAATTAATCGCTATACGCTCCCAAAGGCATTTGGAAGATGAAAGAAATAATTAAAATTATTGTAGTTTTAACTTTAGTCTGCATTATTTGTGCGTTTTTTTTAGCTTTAGTTCAAGGCTTAGCTGAGAAAAAAATTGAGTTTAATGCTGCTAAAAGAATAAAGGACGCGATATCTAATCTTGCTCCTGGTTATTCAGATATTGAAGAAATTGTTGTAGAGGAAGATGTCATTTATAAGTTAAAAGATAAATCAGGAAAGTCAATCGGCTATGCTTTCTCAGCTCAAGGCCAAGGCTACCAGGGAAAGATAAAAATCTTAGCGGTAGCCAACCCTTCCTTGAATCGCCTTGAGGGAATTGAAATAGTCGACTCTTTAGAGACTCCTGGTTTAGGAGCAAAGATACAGGAAGAACCTTTTAGTGGTCAGTTTAAGGGACTTAATTTAGGCGAATCAATCCAGTGTGTTAAGGGTGCTTCGACTGATGACGATAAGGTCCCGGCTGTTAGTCAAGCGACAAAAGTCTACTCAAAGAGTCAAATTGAAGCAATTACTGGAGCAACCGTTTCCTCAAGGGCAGTGGTTAATATCTTAAATGAACGTATTAAAATATTACATAAGCAGTTAAAGAAAGATAACTAGGGTTTGTTAGAAAATGAAAAAAGAATTTATTAAAGGCCTTTGGAAAGAGCATCCGGTATTTCGTCAACTTCTTGGTATGTGCCCGACCTTAGCCGTAACTACTTCGGCGATTAACGGTCTTTCTATGGGGCTGGCGGTAATTTTTGTTTTGTTTTTTTCATCCTTAGTGGTTGCTTTGATTAAAAAATTAATTCCCCATCAAGTAAGAATTGCTGTTTATACTGTGATTATTGCTACCTTTGTTACTATCGTTGATCTGTTCTTCAAGGCTCAATTTCCTGAGATTAGTCGTGCTCTCGGGCCTTATATTCCTTTAATTATTGTTAACTGCATTATTTTAGGAAGGTGTGAAGCCTTTGCTTCAAAGCACTCAGTTTCATCATCTTTATTTGATGCTTTGGGGATGGGTTTAGGCTTTACTTGGGGGGTATTTTTGCTCGGTTCAATTCGAGAGCTATTTGGTGCCGGAACAATTCTCGGATTTCGTTTATTTCCTTTAAGCTATAATCCGTTGATCGTAATGATTCTTCCGGCTGGAGCATTTCTAGTCCTAGGTTTTTTAGTCGCAACAATGAATAAATTAGAACAAAAATGAACGAATTATTATTAATTTTTATTTCAGCGATTTTAGTCAACAATTTGGTGCTTTCTTACTTTCTCGGAATTTGTCCTTTCTTGGGCGTTTCAGGAAAGGTTGAATCAGCCTTTGGGATGGGGTTGGCGGTTACTTTTGTGATGGTTTTGGCAACTAGCATTAGTTGGTTAATTTATCATTTAGTTTTAGTAAAGTTTGGATTGCTTTTTTTGCAATACGTAATCTTTATCTTAGTGATCGCATCTTTAGTTCAGATGGTCGAAATGTTTATTCGCAAATTTTCAAATTCGCTTTATCAAGCTCTAGGTATATATTTACCATTAATCACCACTAATTGTGCCATTTTGGGTGCGGCTCTTTTTATGGTAACTAGAAACTACTCATTTTTAGAATCAGTAGTTTTTGGATTTTCTGGTGGTTTGGGTTTTTCTTTAGTTCTTTTGGTTATGGCTGGAATTCGCCAAGAACTTGATTATGCTGATATTCCTGAGGTATTTAAAGGTGCACCAATAACTTTAATTATTGCTGGTTTACTAGCATTAATTTTTATGGGATTTTCTGGTTTGTTTAGCAGTATATAAAATGATTATTAGCGCAGTGGTAACTTTAGGTTTGGTTGGTTTTCTTTTTGCGTTACTTTTAGCTTTTTTGAGTAAAAAGTTACAGGTTGAAGAAGACCCAAAAGTTAAAACGGTTCTTGAGATCGTTCCTGGCTTGAACTGCGGAGCTTGTGGCTTTTCCGGTTGTCGCCCATTTGCTGAAGCAGTAGCTAGAGAATCTAAAATTTTTAATGGTTGTCTTCCTGGTGGTCAGGAAATTAACGATAAGATATCACAAATTCTCGGCATTACCGGTTGTTCGGGATTAAAAAGTCAGGTTGTTATCTGTTGTTGTGGTGCTGATGAGACTGCGAAAAAAATATCAACCAAATATATTGGGCCGCAAACCTGCCAAGCAGCCCAGATTACTGGTGGGGCCTTAGATTGCCGATATGGATGTTTTGGTTTTGGTGATTGTTTAGGAATTTGTCCGGTCGGCGCCTTAACTTTGGATAAAAAGAAAATTAAGGTTGATATTGCTAAATGCATTGGTTGTGGCCAATGTGTTGAGATTTGTCCGCGCAATCTATTTAAAATAACTCCCTTGCCTGAAATTACTGGTTTTTATTCGGTTGCTTGCAGCAATAAGGAGAAAGCAATGAATGTAAAGAAGGTTTGCGCTCAAGGGTGTATTGCTTGCACAATTTGCACTCGAGTGCCTGAATCACCTTACTACATGAAAGATAATCTTTCTTATATTGATTATTCCAAATCAAACAACACTGAACCGCTTCAGGCAGGAATGGACAAATGCCCAACTAAATGTATAGTAAAACTTGATGGATAAAGAAGTCGTCAGGGTTGAAAAAGTTATTGGGGATAAAGTAAGAGTTCAATTTGAAAGAAAAGTTAGTTGCTCTTGTTGTCGTTTAGAATCCGTTTGCGCTCAGAGAAAGGGAAATTTTGATATTGAGCGAAGAGGTTTTTCTTTAAAGGCGGGCGATAAAGTAGAGGTTGCTATTGATGGAAATAAAGGGCTACTTGCTGTGGTTTTAACTTTTTTCTTTCCGGCAGCCGTATTTATGGCTAGCGTAATCATTTTTCAAGACAAAGGCGAGCTGATAAGTTTTTTTATTGCTTTGGTGATTGTCTGCTTATATTATTTAATCCTTAAACTGATAGTCAAAAGATTTAAAAACAAATTTGAGTTAAAAATTTTAAAAAAGCTATGAATATAGCAATATTAGCCTCTGGTAATGGCAGTAATTTTGAAGCAATTGCTAAAGCGATAAGGCGCGGCCAGATTAGGGCAGAAGTGAAACTTTTAATTACTGATAAGCCACAAGCCTTTGCTCGATTCAGAGCGAAGAAGTTAAAAATAAAAGATATTTTTATTAATCCTGATAATTATCCATCGAGACTTCTGTTTGATAAAAAACTAGTAGAGGTTTTAAAGATTGATAAAATTGATTTAGTAGTTTTGGCCGGATATATGAGAATTCTCTCACCGTACTTTGTAAAAAAATATAAAAATAAAATTTTAAATATTCATCCTTCTCTACTTCCGCGTTTTAAGGGTGTTAACGCTATCGCTCGAGCTTTTAACCATGGATCTAAATTAACTGGGGTTACTGTACATTTTGTGGATAGTAAAGTTGATCATGGACCAGTAATTCTACAAAGTTCAATTTTAATAAAAAAAAGCATGAAGCTAAAAAGCTTAGAGAAAGAAATTCATAAACTGGAACATAAGTTATACCCCTTAGCGATTAAGTTGTTTGCTGAAAAAAAGTTAAAAGTAAGGGGGAGGAAAGTTGCGATTAACTAAGCTTGTTATCTTGGTTTTTGGTTTATTCTTGTTGTTAGGGGCTGGAGAGTCAGGCCAAATAGTTAAGGCCACGGTCAATAAGAATAAGGTCTCAACAGGAGAATTGTTAATTTATACTGTAACTATTGAGGGTATTTTTAAAGATCCTCAAGTAACCCCACCAGAATTTAAGGACTTTAAAGTTAGTTCGCAAAGCAATTCGCAAAACTACTATTTTTCTGGATCCGGAACTAAAATAAACATAACGTTAATTTATACATTACTTGCTCTCAAGGCTGGTAATTTTAGTCTTGGCCCAACAGTCATTAAAGATGAGGGGGAAGAGTACAAAAGTAACGTTGTTGATATTGCTGTAGAGGGTAAGCCTTTTAAGGAAAAAAAGAAAATCCTACCGTATATTGATGAAGGCCTAGAAATTTAAGGAATTCTACGTATATTTTCCTCGGCCTTTCGGGCATTAAGATAATCCCCATACTCATAAAATAAGTCATGAGCTTTTAGGAAATTTTCTTTAGCTTTTTGGTTTTCTCCTAAAGCGGAGTAGGTTCTGCCCATGCCGAAGTATACCTGCGGAGAATCAGGTTTTATTATTAAAGCTTTACGGAAGTGCTGAATTGCTTTTTTGTATTGAACTAAGTTGGTATAAGTTTCCCCTAGGCTATAATGTATTTGAAAGTTGTCAGGGTCAAGGCGCAATGCCTTCTCAAGGTAGTTTAGGGCTTTTTGTTGTTCTGAGGCGTTTTTATTTTTTAGGCCTAGTTCATTATGGGCCTTAGACAGGCTAACATATATATCGGGAGATTCCGGAATTGAAGCAAGGACTTTTTCATATTTAGTAATTGCTCTTTCGTATTGACCTAAAGTTAAATAAGTATTCGCTAATCCGAGTTCCGCTGAGATAGAGGTTGGGTCTAATCTTAGGGCCTTTTCGAAATTATCTATTGCCTTTTGAGAATCGCCTAAAAGTCTATAGACATCGCCCAAAGATAAATAGGTTAGAAAATAATCATCTTTTAGTTTTTGTGACCTTAGAAGATACTGTAATGCTTTTTGATATTGGCCAAGCCTTAGGTACACACTTCCAATGCTGCGGTAAATCTCTGGGTCTTTAGAATTTTTGGCTTCGGCATTTTCAATTGCTCGTTCAAGATATTGCAATGCTTCTTCAGGAATTCCTAAATCAGCGTAAATCTTGCTTAAAGCCTCGATGATGCCCGGGTAGTCAGGCTGTGCGAGAAAGACCTGTTTGAATTCTTCAAGAGCTTCCTTGGGCCTATCAAGAATGCGGTAACATTCACCTAAAGGAAAATGAATTGTTGGGTTTCTAGGATCCAGTTTTAGCGCATAATTAAAAGCAGCCAGGGCTTGTTTGTGGCGACCCAAATTCATGTAGGTTTCACCGAGCAGCACTTGTGCGTAGATATAACCTGGTGAAATTTCAAGAGTTTTTCTACAGAAGGCTATTACTTTGTCGAAATTTTTGTTTTCACCTTGAGAATACCGATAGGCTTGACTTAGATAAAAGTTTGCTTTATAGAGTTTAAATAGTGTTTTATTACTGTCAGCTTCGGGTGGGTACAAGAAAACTTTGTTAACTTCACCAGTTGATGATTTGAATAAAACTGTTTTTGTTTTTTTATTAAAGTTATCGTTTATTGTAGCGCGTTTGATTTGGATAAAAGAAGAGTAGTTTTCGACTATTTCTCTAGTTATTCTTTCAACTTCTTTATCGGGCGTTGGGATATCCGGACTATACTTTTTAATTCGGACATTAAAATCGACTATTATCCGAGAGCTTTGGTAGCGAACATCAATATCGTTAACTTCAAAGTTATCGTTTAAGCTCGGGGCCAAAAAGGTTCTAGAAATTCTTTCTTGAATTAGCATAGGAATAAACTCAGCTAAGCCAACATTATATTTGCGGAGGTAACGACCACGATCATCTTCTAGTATGTTTTTATCGATAAAGGGAGTTTGAAAAGAAATAATTCGTTTTTCAAATTCATAGGCGGATATGTTAGTCGCTAAACCATAAGTGGCTAAGGTTAGTCTTATCTGATCAGGAATAAATATCAGTTCGTATTGGTTCATCCTGATTAAATTTATTCCTTTTAGACGTTGGATATCGGATTTAACAAAACAATAAAATATTGGCGGAGCATCCATATTGAGAAGGGCTCGTTGTATTGATTGAGAAATTTTTCTGACAGTTTCAGACAAGTCTTCATCAACTTTTCCTTCTTCGTTTACTTTAAATTTGCCAGCTTCATCAAAAAATTCAACCGGGGCATAAACCCAAAGAGTCTCTCCAACCAGCCAAGTGCTTACTTCGATTTTATGCTCTTCCCTACAGATTTTTTTTATTATTTCGGCAATATCTTTACGTGAATAGGTTGGTGGGACAGAACAGGAAATTAGTAGAAGAGCGCAAAAACTAAGCAGGAGGTTTTTGAGAGGTATTTTTTGCATACTTTTTAAAAATTAGTTCTAGTTCAGATTGGGTAAGCTCTTCTTTTTTTAACAATTCACTTGTTAAATGTTCGAATAAATCTTTTTCTTTTTCTAATAAAGCAACGGTTGATTTAAGGCAATCCTGAAGTAATTCTTGAGTTTCCATATCTAACTTTGATTTCATTTCTTCAGACAGTAGATTGTTTTCGTTTTGTTCAAATAAAAAGTCACCAATGTATCCTGAACGACCCATGCCCCAACGCCAAACCATTGATCTAGCATACCACATCGAAGTTTTAAAATCCTGAGAAACACCATTGGTAGTGCTGGCAGTAATTTTCTCAGCAGCATATCCACCAAGAAAAATCTTGATAGTGGACAATAGTTCTTCCTTGGTGCCGGCGGAACGATCTCCTTTGGTAGCATACCAAGCTACACCTAAAGTTTTGTCTCTTGGAATAATAGATAACTTAAAGGGGAAATTTCCTTTTCCAAAAAAATACTCAGCTAAACAATGTCCGGCTTCATGGTAGGCGGTGGCCTTAAGCTCCTCGGGGGTTAATTTTAATTTCTTTTTTAAGCCTAATTCTATTCTTTCTCGAGCTTCATCGAGCTCTTTCATACCCAGAATAGTTTTTTTCATTTTAGCAGTTAGAAGAGTGCCTTCTTTAATTAAATTAGCTATATCAGCCGGGGAATAACCCGGAGTAATACCGGCAAACATTTCAGGGTCAATCTCATCTTTGTTATACTTAGTTTTAGAAAGATAAAACTGAAATAACTGCTTTCTTTCGTCAAAGGTTGGTAAAGAAACATGGAGTTTTCGATCAAACCTTCCCGGCCTAAGAACCGCTTTATCCAAGTTACTTTCATCGGTATTGGTAGCGCCAATAATAACAATATTATATTCAGCATCCTTTTCCTTTAAACCGTCCATTTCAACTAAAAATTGGTTTAAAGTTTGATTATGTTCTTGAGTACCGCCGAAACCTTTGTCCATAGCCCTTTTGGCGCATAAAGCATCAATTTCATCAATAAAAATTATACAGCCACCTTTGGCTAATGCTTGCTCTCTAGCTTCCCTGAACATTTGGCGCACTCGGCTTGCGCCCACACCGACAAACATTTCTACGAATTCTGAACCAGCCTTAGCGATAAAAGGGATCCCTGCCTCATTAGCGATAGCAGAGGCAAGATAAGTTTTTCCGCATCCAGGAGGGCCAAGCATTAACAAACCCTTAATAATTTGTCCACCCATTTGTTTTAGGTTGGCTCGGTCTTTTATTAAGCTGACAATTTCTTTGGCTTCGTCTTTTGCGCCTTCCATACCAATGATATCATCCCAACCTATAGAATCTTTTTTTGACTTTTTCATTCCTTCCATTATATAAGTAAGCCTAGTTTTCCCATGTTTTTTGAAGGTTTCTTCTATTTGATCGTAATCTAACTCTTCTTCTTTTAATAAACGGTTAGCAATTTCATCTAAAATTACTTTTTCTCGACGTAATATTTCATTGACTTCATCCAAACATTTATTAATGATATCTTCTTTGTCTCTTTCAGAAATTTGCGAAGGGAAGCCATGTTCTTGAGTTATACCTCCTGGGCCCGAAGTCCCCATGCCCCACTGATCTACCATTTTCATCGCTAGATTGTTTGCTTGTTTAAGATCTTTCCCTACTCCGGAAGATACCGAACCAAAGCGAATTTTTTCAGCAGCATAACCACCAAGAAAACTCTTTATTTGACCTAAAAGATATTCTTTATCCGGGATGTGGCGTTCTTCTTTGTCCCTTGTCCAGGTAACCCCTCCGGCTGAACGTCTAGGAATAATACTAGCCTTAAAAACATCTTGAGTTGGCACTAAAAAGTAAGTAGCCAGTGTGTGTCCGGCTTCATGGTAGGCGGCAATTTTTTTATCTTGGAGAGATAACACATATTCAGCTTTTATCCCGATATCGATTCTTTCTTTTGCGTCATGGATGTCGGACAAATCAACTTGATTTTTTTTCTTACGGGTAGCAATTAGAGAAGATTCACGAACAATGTTTGCTATGTCAGCTGGGCTATTGCCAACTGTAAAACGAGCTAACTTAGCAAAATCAATTTTTTCCTTATTGTAGGAAATCTTGGTGAAATAGTATTGTAAAAGATCTTCACGTTCTTTTAACCCGGGGAGCCCAACATAAACTTTGCGGTCGAATCGTCCGGGACGCATTAGGGCGCTATCAAGTTCACTCTCGGGAACATTTGTCGCCGCGATTATTACGATATTGTCTTTGGCAGTATCTAACCCGTCCAATTCAGTTAAAAGCTGATTAACGGTAGCATTATAATCTTGACCGGCACGGCCGCCTCCGGAACTTTCTATTCTCGGTCGGGCGAAAGTATCAATTTCATCGATAAAAATTATACAACCACCATCTATTTCAGCGGAGATTCTGGCTTCCTTAAATAGGCTTTTTACTCGATTGGCGCCAACCCCGACAAACATACCTTGGAATTCACTACCGGCAACGTGAAGAAAGGGGAGTTTCGTTTCAGTAGCGATAGCTTTAGCCAGATAAGTCTTTCCGCATCCAGGAGGGCCAATCATTAAAACACCTTTAATAATTTTTCCGCCAACCCGGTCTAAATTAGTATGGTCATTTATGAGCTGAATTACTTCCCAGACTTCCTTCTTTATGTTTTCCATCCCAATAACGTCAGACCATCTGACATTCACTGATTGCGGTTTTACTTTTTTTGATTTTAATTTATCAAGACCTCCCCCCCAAAGAAAGTATACAAATATACTTGTCGTTATTGCACCGGATACAGTACCGACAATTAGCATAAAAAAGATTTGCAGAGGAATACCGGCAAGCATTGATTTACGAAAAAAAGAATCTAACTGGAAGAAGGTTCGAAGGCCAACAGTGGTTAAAGCAATTATGCTTAGAATTAGGAGAATAGCTACACTTATTATCGTAACTTTTATCCAGTGTAGTTTTATATACTTTGTTAATCGTTGATTTGAGCTATTTGCCATGGATTCGCCTCCCGAGATTAAGAATACCATATATTTTTATTATTGTCTACTTCTTAGATGTTGCCAACACCTATTTTAATAAGGTTTCCCTGCTCTGTAAGCGATTACATCTATATTCATATATATAAAAAATAGCTTGCTAAAACAACCGAATAAGCTATAATCTATTTTATGGAATTTCAAAGTCGACAGCCCGATGAAATCTTTCAAAATTTAAAACAAAAATTTAGTGGCCAGAGGCCGAAAGGTTTTTGGTTTCCTTTACTAATTGGTATTGCTATCTTGTCTATATTTTTAAACGGGGCCGGACTTTCTCCCAATCCTTTTTATACTATTCAGCCAGACGAAGTTGGTGTTGTTTTACGTTTTGGAAAATTCATCAAGGCCACTAATCCTGGTCTTCATTTTAAGTATCCTTTAATTGAAAGAGTTATCCCAGTTAAGGTTGAGAAAGTTTACACTGAAGAGTTTGGCTTTAGAACTCAATCCCCAGGGGTAAGAACTGTCTATAGCCCGAAGTCGTTTGATGATGAGTCGTTAATGCTTACCGGAGATTTAAATGTATTAGATTTAGAATGGATTGTTCAATATAAAATAAGTGACCCTTTCGGTGCTTTGTTTAATATACGAAAATTGGTTAAGGCTATACGTGATGTTTCTGAGTCAGTAGTTCGAAGATTAGTCGGCGATCATTCTTTTAACGAAGTTCTTACTACCGAACGAATAGAGATAAATAATCAAATTCAAGATGAGATGCAAGAAATTCTTGATTCTTACAACTGTGGAATTCAAATCGTTAAGGTAAAATTACAAGATGTTAACCCGCCTGACCCGGTTAAACCAGCCTTTAATGAAGTAAACCAGGCAAAGCAGGAGCGAGAGAAGTTGAAGAACCAGGCTTGGGAAGTTTATAACCAAAAAATACCACAAGCCAAGGGCGAAGCTCTTAAGTTATTTCAAGAAGCTGAGGGTTACGCTACCGAGAAGGTTAATTGGGCAAAGGGTGATGCGGAGCGTTTCTTGCTGCTTTATAAAGAATACACCAAAGCTAAAGATGTCACCTTGAAACGACTGTACTTAGAAAACATGAGTCAAATTCTTAAAAAAGCTGGTAAAAAATACATTCTTGATCCTAAAGAAAAGGGGATTCTTCCCTTACTAAAGCTAGAGAGTCAAAATGAATAAGAAGTTTGGTTTAATTCCTTTAATAATTATTTTTGTAGTTATTTTGCTAGGCAATCCTTTTTATGTCATAACTGAAGGCCAACAGGCAGTGATTACTTTATTAGGTAAACCAAAGCGTATAGTTATTGAGTCAGGATTAAAGTTAAAGGTTCCTTTTCTTGAGAAAGTAAATAAATTTGAAAAGCGAATATTAGAGTGGGATGGTTACCCTAACGAGATACCAACTAAAGATAAACGTTACATTTGGATTGATACTACTGCTCGTTGGAGAATAGTCGATGCTTTGAAATTTTTTAAAGCCGCTTCCTCAGAACGTGGTGCCCAAACCATACTCGACGGGATTATTGATGCAGCGGTCAGAGATGCGATTACCGCTCAGAAATCAACTGAAGTTGTGCGGTCTTCGAACAGGTTACTGGAAAGTCTAAAAACTGCTAAAACCGAAGAAGGCTTTGTTGATGAGAGCGCCTTGGATGCAACTGAGATTGGTCGAGACAAAATTCGTGAAGAGATAGTTGAAAAAGCAAGGGGAGACTTAGGCTCTCGCTATGGAATCGAGCTAATTGATGTCAGAATTAAACGAATTAATTATATCGAAAAAGTTCAACAGGATGTCTACGAGCGAATGATTGCTGAACGTAAACGAGCCGCTGAGCAATATCGTTCTGAAGGAAGAGGGATTAGGGCTGATGTTGAAGGGCGTACCGAAAAAGAGCTTAAGTCGATTCTTTCAGAAGCTTATAAGAAGGCTCAAACCATTAAAGGTGAAGCTGATGCCGAGTCTACAAAGATTTATGCTGATGCTTATGGGAAAGATCCTGAATTCTTCGCATTTTTAAAAACTCTCGAAACTTACAATGATACCGTTGATAAAAATACGATAATTATCCTAACTACTGAAGGGGAGTATTATAAGTATTTGAATGCAATCAATCCTTAAAGTCCTTCTGCTTATTTTCCCACACAAATGAATACTGCAACTTTATTAATATCTTGTCCCGATCAAAAAGGCATAACCGCAAGTATTACCGATTTTATTTATCGGCATCAAGGAAATATTGAACATGCCGATCAACATATCGATTTTCAATCTAATATCTTTTTCATGCGGATCGAATGGTCTTTGGATAATTTTGAAATTCCCAAAGATAAAATTAAAGAATCATTCAATTCTCTAGCTGATAAGTTCAGAATGAACTTTTCGCTTCATTTTAGTTCTAAAATTCCCCGAATGGCAATTTTTGTCTCAAAGCAAACCCATTGTCTCTACGATTTACTGCTTAAATACAAACAGGGGCACTTGCGTTGCGAGATACCTTTAATAATTAGTAATCATTCCGAAGTTAAAGAAATTGCTAAAAGTTTTAACCTGAAGTTTTTCTATTCAGTTAAGAATCAAAAAAATAAAGTAGCTTCTGAAAATAAAGAGCTGACCTTACTAGCTAAGGAAAAAGTAGATTTTCTTGTCTTAGCCAGATACGGACAAATTTTTACCAAAGAGTTTGTTGAAAATTTCCCTAGTCGAATTATAAATATCCATCATTCTTTTTTACCGGCCTTTATTGGCTCAGATCCTTATCGTCAGGCTTATTCTCGGGGAGTTAAAATTATTGGAGCAACTAGTCATTACGTAACTGAAGCTCTTGATGCTGGGCCGATTATTGATCAGGACATTACTAGGGTTAGTCACCGCGACTGCTTAGAAGATTTGAAGCGGGAAGGCCAAGATTTAGAGCGCACAGTCCTAAGTCGGGCAGTTCGTTGGCACCTTGAGCACAAAATCTTAGTTTATGCTAATAAAACTGTTGTTTTTGATTAAATATTGCAATATTTTTAATATATGTTAAAATAACCATCTTTGTAAGCGCAGAAAATAACCGCGCTTACACCTCTTTTTTAAATTTTACAATATTCAAGGGAGGAGCGTAATGAAAAAAATACTTAAGTTTACTGCTATCATTGTCTTATTGTTGTTTGTTTTTGGCTGTTCTGGTCAAAAACCTAAAGACGGCACAGTGGTCGTTTGGCATTGGATGACCGACAGAAAAGATGCTTTTTTAGAGTTAGCTAAAAAGTATCAGGCTGAAACCGGCGTAACTGTTGAATTTAAACTGCTATTTCCTCCGGAAACCTATTCAATGAAGGTTACTGCCGGAGCCCGAGCAAAAACCCTACCTGATATTTTTGGTATTTTAGGTGAGAAAAAAACAGTTGGTTCGTTCATTCGGGCAAAGCATATATCTGATCTTACTTCCGATATGACTGCTGATTCAAAAACATGGCAGAAACGTTTTTACCCTCAAACTTTAGATGTAGTTGTATTTAAGAAAAACAATTATTCTGGTGTCAAACCGGGAATATACGGTGTCCCAATAGATACTACGGTTATGCAGTTTGTTTATAACAAATCACTTCTTAATGATTTAGGCTTGCCAGGACCTCCGGAAACTTTTGAGGATTTTATCAACTATGCAAATCGAGTAAAAGAAAAAGAAAAAACTTTCGGTTTTGTTTGTGGCTGGGGTGAAGGCTGGTTGCTTAATGCTTTAGCGACTGAATGGGCAATAAACCTTATGGGGGAAAAGAAGTTTTTAAGTACCCTTGAAGGGAGTGTTTCTTATACTGACCCTGACTGGATAAAGGTTTTTTCATTATTCGAGACCTTGCGTAACTCCGGCATTCTTTCACCGAATATCGCGACTATGACCAACAAAGAGTCAGAGAATGCTTTTTCTAAAGGCAAAGCTTTGTTTTCTTTTAATGGTAGTTGGTCAATGAATGTTTATGCACAACTTAATCCCGAACTTAATTATGGCTTTTTTTCACTTCCCAAGGTTTCGAAAAATTATCCGGTAAAGGTTTGGGGAGGTTCAGGAACCTCGTTTATGGTTAATGACCGTTCTCCTAATAAGGACAAAGCCATTGAATTTCTTAAATGGTTAACCAAAAAGGAACAACAGATCTTTTTGATTAAGGAAACTAACAATCTGCCGGCGATTAAAGGCTGTGAAGATCAGATGTCAGAAAGGCTTAAAAAACTTACTTTAAATTTAAATAACCTTACTCATCCTGATGTTTGGCCGGGCAATGAGGATTCAAGGGTAATTGAATCTTTGAATCGTGGCCTGCAGCAAATAGTCATGGGCCTCAAAAAACCTCAAGAGGTTGCTAAAGAGGTGCAGGAAAAGAAAGACAAAATTGTAAAAAGATGAATTCTTCGGTAAAAGAGAATAGCGTAAATTTTTCATTCATTTTTCCAGCCCTTTTTATTTTTTCGGTTTTTTATATCTACCCCTTCTTTTACAGTTTCATTTTAAGTTTAACTAATTATGATCTGATTGGAGATTTTAACTTAAAAGAATACTATATCGGCTTTGGTAATTTTCAAGACGCCTTAACCGACAAAGACTGGTGGAGTTCGATGTATAACGGAGGCTTCATCACCTTTTGGGCTTTGACTTTTCAAAATATTTTAGCATTTGCTTTAGCTCTTGCTGTCGATAAGGTAGTACGGTTAAAGAAATTTTATCGAGTCGTATTTTTTATTTTGCCGGTTCTTTCAGAAATTATAATCGGTTTATTAATGAAACAACTTTTGATTGGTGAGCCTATCGGCAGGGATGTGTTTAATCATATTTTAACTAACCTCCATTTGGGATTTTTAGCTCAGGATTGGATTGGCGGAGAGAATGTACGTCTGGTTACGGCCTTAGTCCATTGCTGGAAAGGCTTTGGGTGGGCGTTTGTTATATTTTTTGCTGGTTTACAAACTATTCCTGAACAACTATACGAGGCAGCAAAAATTGACGGCGCTGGAGCCTGGCAGCAATTTCGTAAAATTACCGTCCCTTTGCTTATGCCCGTCATTACTCTAATTATTGTTCTTACAATATTAGGCACTATGCAGGCCTTTGCTATGATCTTAGCTTTAAATGCCGGGGCTGGAGGCCAAACGACGGTGCCGGTTATGATTATTTTTTCTCATATTGGCGGAGCCAGTAAGCTGGCCGGGCTAGCCTGCGCCGAGGGTCTTATTCTAGGGGTGATGCTGGTTATAGTTTCATTTACTATGTTTTTTGTTTCCAAAAAAGTAAAGGAAAAATATGGTGTATTACCGAGCTAAGAAAATAGTCACTTTAATTATTTTACATACATTTCTTTTTAGTGTTGCCTTGAGTTGTATTTTTCCTTTTTTCTGGATGATTAACGTATCCTTAAAAACTCAAAGCCAATATGATGCTGACTCAGGCTTAAAAATTTCTAGTTCTTTAAATTGGGACAACTATTACAAAGTAATAGTTGAAGGTGAATTTTGGCGTTATATTGTTAACAGTGTTATTTATACGTTCTCTACGGTTATTTTTATTGTTCTTGTATCTTCTTTAGCCGCCTATGGATTTTCCCGTCTTCATTTTCCCGGTAAGAATATTATCTTTTTTATGTTTTTGGCGGCGATGATGATACCGCTTCCAGCCGGTTTTGTTCCAGTGTATGCACTCTTGCAACAACTAGGTCTCTTAAATCGAACCGGATATGTTTTAGCTATGACAAATATCGGTCTTTCTTTCAGTATCTACCTTTTAAAAACTTTTTTTGACCAATTGCCGCGCGATCTTGAGGATGCAGCCAGAATGGACGGTTGCACCAAGTTTCAAATTTATTGGCATGTTGGTTTGCCTTTAGTTGCTCCAGCTCTTGGCGTAGTTGTTATTTTCAACGCTTTAAATGTTTGGAATGAGTTTGTTTTAGCTAAACTTATATTTACTGACGAACAATTTATGCCCCTTCAAGCTGGATTAATGGAATTTACTGGGAAAATGGTAACCCAACACACTCTGATCATGGCCGCTTTAACCATAGCGGCTCTTCCGATAATTCTATTGTATATTAAGATGCAAAAGCAATTTATTAAAGGGCTTACTGCCGGAGCAGTGGTAGGATAATGAAAACTATAGTTAAAAATTTAATTTTACTTTTATTTCTATCTAACCTCTTAATAGTTGAAAGTTACTCTCAAGAAACTGCGAAACTTGAGAAGTCCAAACATGTTAATAGTGCTTGGTCTCTACGCGGTCAGAAAAAATACGAACAAGCCTACGAAGAAGTAGACGCTTGCATTGCTAACCTGACTGATAATGCTAATCGCCTAGCGAAAGCTTTAACTGGGCCAACCGATGAAGTTAAAAAATCTAGCTATCAAAATATGAATGATATTGCTGAATGTTACTTTATTAGAGCTGAAATATTTCGTGATCAGACAAAGTATGAGGAAGCTAGTAAAGCTTTCAGCGTCATTATTGAAAAATATCCTTACGCTCAGTGCTTTGACCCCCGGGGCTGGTTTTGGTCTCCGGCCAATGCAGCAAAAGACGCTATAAAGGAAATAGCTAATGTTAAACTAGAAGAAAAAATTACCATCGAACCAGAGGTTCCAATCAGTCTTTACGACCCCGGGTTGGAATTCCCGGTTGATTACTTAAAATATGGTGAATTTAAAGGTGAGGGAACTGAAGATTACGAATATATTACTAGTGACCCAATAGGCCTATCTAAAGCTGTTGGTGAGGGAATTTATCCAAACACTAGTTCGATTAAATTTGATCCAGGATTCATTGCGATCAAGAAAACACTTTCTAGTATTGACCACTGGAAGATCTTAAATAGCCGAAACTTAAAATTAGCTTTTTATAAGTGGAATATGGCTCCTGAGCCTCAGGGAGTGAAGCAATTTCATTTAGCGGAAATTTTAGAAAGAAGTGGCCTGGTTGAATCGGCGATAAAAGCTTACTATGCTGCATTGGTTCATTTTCCAAAAAGTTATGGCTGGACTTATTGGCATACACCTTGGTATGTATCTAAGGTGGCACTTTACCGAATAAAATATTTACTTAAAAAAAATCCCGAACTCAATCTTGCTCTCGAAGGAGCTGAAGTTAAAATAATTAACGGCTACGATAACGATATTCGTAATGATATCTTCTTAGTCAGCCCAGGTCGTTTAGTCGCACTTTCATTCTGGGAAAAAAGCTTCATTGACAACTCTTGTTCTGCTCGCAAGCAAAAACTTGGAGAAGTTGTTAAGAGTAGCGGAAATATAATTAAACTAGTCAATTATCAACCCGGAGGATGGCAACTATTGTTAAATGATAAGCCATTTATGGTCAAAGCAATAACTTACGGACCTACTAGAGTTGGAGAATCTCCTGATGATGGTAGTATGCAGAACTGGACTACTCAGGATTTAAATGAAAATGGAATTATTGACTCAGGTTTTGAAACTTGGGTTGATAAAAACCAAAATAATCTTCAAGATGAAGGGGAAAAAGTGGTTGGCGATTTTGCTCTTCTTAAGCAAATGGGGGCTAACTCGATTAGGCTCTATCATCAGCCTCTAGAATTAAATAAAAAAATTCTTCGACAAATGTATGAAAAATATGGTATATATGTACTACTGGGTGATTTCCTTGGTAAATACGCCTTAGGTAGTGGTGCAGATTGGGACCCAGGAACCGATTATGATAATCCGGACCAAAAGCAGAAAATGCTTGAAAGTATTGAGAAAATGGTCCGAGAGTTTAAGGATGAACCCTACGTTCTGATGTGGCTTTTAGGTAACGAAAACGTTTATGGTCTAGGATGTAATGCTGACAAGAAGCCAGAAAGCTTCTTTAAATTTGCTAATGAGGCAGCCCGCCTCATTAAGTCTTTAGATCCAAAAAAGCGTCCAGTAGCCATTGTTTCAGGGGATATTCTGTATTTAGATATCTTTGCTAAAAATTGCCCTGACATTGATATTTTTGGTACCAATGCTTATCGGGGAAAATATGGGTTTTTAGATATTTGGGATGAAGTTAGCCGAGTTGCGAATAAAGCAACGATGATAACCGAGTATGGTACTTCTTCTTATGCCAAGGGTTACTCTTTGGAGGAAGCTGAACAATACCAAGCCGGCTATCATCGAGCTTGTTGGGAAGATATAATCTGTAACTCTGCTGGTTTCGGAGCTGGAAATGCCGTTGGCGGAATAGCTTTCGAATGGATAGACGAGTGGTGGAAGGCGTATAAGCCTGCTTACCACGATCGTAAAGGTCTTTTTAGCGGGCCGTTTCTTGATGGATATATGCATGAAGAATGGCTTGGTGTCTCTGGTCAGGGCGATGGAAGTAAATCACCTTATTTGCGCCATTTAAAAAAGTCTTATTTTACGTACAAAGAACTTTGGAATCAACCTTGCGAAGAAAGGGTAAGTAAAAATTAGAATTACAGAAACACGAAATAACCACGGGAAGTGTAAAATTTCTGTAATTCTAGTAAGTAGTTAAGGTAGTCCGTGGTTATAAGAAAAGAGGAGGTTCACGAAATGGGCAAAAGACTTTTGTTGAGCATTTTCTGTTTTGTTGCGGCGACTGGATTTGTCGTAGGCAGCTATGCCTTGAGTGGCGAATGTTTGGCTGTAGATAATTTCTTTGTCTATACCGACAAAAATTCACCACAGAATAACTTTATTCCTAGTGGTTGGATGGGTGACTATGGGGATTTGCGGATGAACGACCAGGCAACTGATGAGTACGCTTCTGGAGCAACCTCAATTAAGATCACCTATACCGCAAAAAAAGCCCAAAATCAGGGCTGGGCTGGTATTTTCTGGCAATCAGCACAAGGCAACTGGGGCGAGAAAGATACTGGAATTGATTTAAGTCGTTACAACAAGCTTGTTTTAAAAGCTAAGGGTGAAAACGGCGGCGAGGTAATAACCAAAATAAAGGTTGGTGGAATTACTAATAATTCAGCTACTGGAGAGCCAGTATCTTTTCCTGACACTCTTGATGTAGAATCGGGACCAATACGCCTAACTAATGACTGGCAAGAATATTCTATAAATCTTGCTGAGCAAGATTTATCTAACGTTAACGGCGGCTTTGCTATAATTTTCAACGTTGATCATGCTGAAGGTGGACAAACAATCTATCTAGATGAAATTCACTTTACTTATGATGCCGGACTAAAAAAAGAAGAAGCAAGAGTTAATCTTCCTTTTTATGTTTATGCTGATTCAAACTCTTTAGACAATCACTTCATTCCCAGTGGTTGGATGCCGGCAACTGCCGCAAGAGATTTGCATATAAACACAAATTGGAAAAATTACCCTTTTTCAGGTGACAGCTCGATAAGAGTTGAATACAAAAATGAATCAGGAACACGTTGGGCTGGCATCTATTGGCAGCAACCGGCAAATAACTGGGGAACAGTACCTAATGCTGGATATAATCTTCAAGGGGCCAGCAAACTTACTTTTTGGGCTCGTGGAGACAGCGGAGCTGAAGTAATCAATGAATTCAAAGTTGGAGGAATTTCCAGCGGCGAGTATATTGATTCTGACAGTGCCAGTATCGGCCCAGTTCAGTTATCTCCTGAATGGAAAAAGTATGAGATTGATTTGACCGGTAAAGACCTTTCATACATTATTGGTGGTTTTTGCTGGGCAACTAACATCGACGTAAACGATCCAGAAGGAATAGTATTTTACCTCGATGAAATTGCTTACGAATAAACGGAAATAATAAACCCTACTAGAGACTTTGTTCTCTAGTAGGGCAGTCTTAATTTAAATTTTATTTTATGTTTAAAAACTTTAAATTTACTTGGGCTAATTTTAAAATAGACAGAAAACGTGCTCAACGTCTTTGTGTAGCATTCATTTTTTTAATGCTGATTGGAATATTTGGCTATCTTTTAGCTTATACCCGTTTTTTAACCCTTCAATCTAAAACGATAAGCCTTATTTCTCTGAACAAAAAATTAACAGCTAAACTTAAAAATTGTCGGGAGCGACTTGAATTATGTCAAGATCGCTTTGTAAAAAAAGTTGAAATAATCCCTAATTCTTGCGGTGGTTACAACTTTTATGTTAAAGGAAAACCTTTTCTAGTAAAAGGCGTAGGCTATAATCCTACGCCAATAGGTAAAGGTTACGACTATGAACTTTTCAGCGATGAGACTAAACCTTGGCTCGTTGACGGTAAACTTATGAAAGAGGCCGGCATAAACTGTGTCCGTATTTATTCAACTGGTAGTGATTTAGAAAAAGTTAAAGAATTTATCAGTGATATGTATGAAAAATTTGGTATTTATACTTTAGTTAGCGATTGGCTAGGATTGTGGGATTATCCACGAGCAAACTATGCCGATCAAAAATTTCGTGAACGAACTAAGAAAAGAATTTTAGGAATCGTTGAAGCCTTAAAAAATGAAGAAGGCCTATTAATGTGGATCCTTGGTAATGAAAATAACTATACCTTTTCCGGGCGTATTGGATTTTGGACTTCAAATGAAATCGAAAAGCTTCCTGAAGCTTGTGATAAGCAAAATAAACGCGCTGAGATTTACTACAGTTTTGTTAATGACCTCACTTTAGCGATTAAAAAAATAGACCCGTTGCATCCAATAGCTTTAGGCAATGGTGAGGCTAACTTTCTTCAAATTGCCTCTCAACAGGCCAAAGATGTAGATCTTCTAGCAATAATTATCTATCGTGGTAAAAGTTTCGGTAATTTATTCAATAGCGTTCGTCACTCTTTCGATAAACCGATTATGCTTTCAGAATTTGGCTCCGATTCTTATGATGCTTATCGTGAGAAGGAAGACCAGGATATTCAATCTGAATTTTTAATTTCGCAGTGGAAAGATTTGTATGCTAATACCACAATCAGCGGTAACTGCGAAGCAAATGCGATCGGTGGGTCTCTTTTTGAATGGAATGATGAGTGGTGGAAGCATAATGAGGGTTACAGCGATGGCTGGAGCATCCACGATACCGAAGCTGGCTGGTCTCACGGAGCCTATTTTTTTGATATTCGTGCCAAAAATAATTTGAATATGAATGAAGAATGGTTTGGTATCGTTAGCTTAAGTAAAGACAAGGAAAATGGAATAAATAAAAGGAATCCTAAAAAGTCTTACTACGATCTTCGTACTTTTTTCGGCCAACCTTATACCGATTAATAACAGTTTTGTTGCACAGACTATTTTGATATAATGTAATTTGGATGAAAAATTATTGGAATCTAGCCATAACTTTCTCTTTGATTTTTCATAGTGCCTTAATTATACGCTTACCTCAATTGACTTTTTTTAGCAAAAAAAGAAACGCTGTTAAAACGGAAATTAAAAAAGAAGTAACCATGGTACCTGAAAATGTTAAAGAGAAGGTAAAGGTCAGGACTGATTCGATAGCCCTAATCGAACCTGCACCTTATACTGAAAATATTATGGATACGCTTATAAAAAATGGCGGTATTACCACAATGAGTAAAACTGATGTTTTTGAAAAAAACATTAAAGAAATCGTTCTTTCTGAAATACCGCCACACAATAAGGAACTAAAAAAAAATCCAGCCTATATGAACTATTATCGTCTTATCCGAGAAAAAATACGTAGTAATACTTATCGTTACTATCGCTCAAGTAATACTGGTAAGGTATTGTTAAGCTTCATCGTGCTTAAAGACGGTGACTTAGGTGAGTTTTTTCTAGACGATGAATCAGTGGCTGATGATGGTTTGCGCCAGATAACTCTAGAAAGCATTAAAGATGCAGCTCCTTTTCCGCCTTTCCCTGATGAGTTAAGTAATTATACCCAGCTTAGCTTTCGTATCCCAATTTACTTTAAAAATAATTAATCTGGGTTACCTGCGAAGTGGCCCTGCCGTCTTGCTCAGGGGCTTCTCGCCGTAACGAAGTGCGATTGAGGGTGCAAAAGGAAAGAATTAACCCAAGAGTAGCCGAGCAACTTTATGGAAATGCATAATTCGACTAAGCCCTCATTACTTGACATTCGAGGTTAGGATTATATAATATAGCGATGATAAGGAAGCCGGCGGTAAGCGGGCAATTTTACCCTAGTGATAAAAGAGATCTTGAGGCTACAATCGATGGATTTAAGCCTAAAAGAAACAATAAAATTTCTGCTAAGGGTATAATTCTTCCTCATGCTGGTTACGCTTATTCAGGACGGGTAGCAGTTGAAACAATCAGTAGAGTTTTAGCTAAAAAAAAATTGATTTTACTTGGACCCAATCATACTGGGTTGGGTGAAAAGTTTAGTCTTTGGGGTAAAGGAAAGTGGGAGACCCCTTTGGCCTCAATTAATATTGACGAAGAGTTAAGCAAGCGTATTTTAGGAACCGGAAGCTTAATTGCTGAAGATAAGCTTGCTCATCAGCACGAACATTCTTTAGAGGTTCAGTTACCGATTCTATATCGTTTTTTTGGACAATTTAGTTTTGTTCCGATCGCTTGTCAACAAGCGAGCCTTGCAAATTATCGTAAGGTTGCAGCTCAGATTTGCCAAGCGATAAAAGCTCAAGAGGATGAAGTTCTTTTCATTGCTTCGACTGACCTAACTCATTATGAACCTGATATAACAGCAAGGGTCAAGGATAGGACAGTTATCGAAGCAATTATTAACTTGGACGAAGAAGAGCTACTAAACAAAGTTAAGGCAAAAGGCATAACTATGTGCGGTGTGGCTCCGGTAGCGATTCTTCTTTGTTGTTTAAAAGCGGTTGGCGCCAAAAAAGCAGAAGTTTGTCTTTATCAGACTAGCGGCGACGCAGGTGGAGATAAAACTTCAGTTGTCGGTTATGTAGGGATGATTATTAAATAAACGATTTTAAATTAGGAGAAAATAATGGATCAAGAAGCTCAAAAGAAAGTGGATGAAAGTTGGAAAAATCAGGTACGTAAAGAAAAGGAAGAAACCGAAAACAAAAATGATACTTATCATCAGCCGAATTTTTCAATATTTTTATCATCTTTAGGAATGCAAGCTATGATTGCAATGGGAAAACTAGAAAACCCTTTAACTAAAAAGCTTGAGATCAACCTTGAGCAAGCAAGATTTTTAATTGACACTATCGGAGTAATTAAGGAAAAAACTAAAGGTAACCTTAGCCCTGAAGAGGAAACTTTGTTGAACGATTCACTTTATAGTTTACGCATGATTTACGTGGAGTCTAAAGGTGATAAATAAAGATCTTTTAAGTATTCTTGCTTGTCCGGCCTGTAAAGGTTCAGTTAATTTAGAGAATCAGACAGTTGTCTGTGAAGTTTGCGCTAAGGCTTATCCGATTAAGGACGGTATTCCAATAATGATTGTCGAGGAGGCAGAAAAACATGAAATCAAGTAAAGTGAAAAAAGTTTTAATTATCCACGGACCCAACCTGCATCTTTTGGGTAAGCGCGAACCAGACATCTACGGAAACTTTAGCTTGTTAGATTTAAATCGTGACTTAAAGCTTAAAGCTAAAAAAAGTAAGATTGCGATAGCGATTTTTCAGTCTAATTCTGAAGGAGAAATCGTTGAAAAAATAACTAACTCTAAGTATGATTTTTTAATAATTAACCCCGCTGCTTACACACATACTTCAGTGGCCATTCGTGATGCGCTTCTTGGCGTAAATAAACCTACCCTTGAGGTGCATATTTCAAATATTTACCGGCGAGAAGACTTTAGAAAAAAATCCCTAGTCAGCGACGTTGTCTTAGGAATTATTGGTGGGTTAGGTAAATGGAGTTACTTATTGGCCTTAGATGCCGCCATTGCCTTCTTTAAGAATAACCTTTCAGCAAAAAAGTGAAAGCAAGAATTAAAAAGTGCTCGCAATTAATGCGCAAAAGCGGTTACGAAGCGCTTTTTGTTTCGGACCCTTTGAATCTTGCGTATCTAACTGGATCTCGAGAAGTTGAAGGGTACCTTCTCATTTCCACCAAAAACAAACCGATTTTTTTTACCAATTTTATATATCAAACAACGGCTAAAAAGTTGAGCGATTGCAATCTTGTTATTGCTAAGCAAGCTGAAAGCACCTTTAAACTTGTTGCCGACTGCGCTGCCCGCTTAAAAATTAAACGTCTTGGCTTCGAGGCTCAAAGTTTTAATTTTAAACAATATCAAAAACTCAAATTTTTGCTGACCGAGAAGAAAATAAACTGCTTGATAACTGATGGTTTAATCGAAAATCTACGGGCAATCAAAGAGCCCGATGAGCTCAAACTAATAAAGAAATCAATCCAAATTAGTGAAGAAGCTTTTCAATTTGCCAGGGAAATATTTGAAGGTTCAATGAGTGAAAAAGGGCTAAAGATTGAGCTGGAGCGTTTTTTAAGGCTCAAAGGAGACAATGAAATTGCCTTTAGTTCAATCGTTGCTTCTGGTAAAAATACAGCCTTTCCGCATCATTGCTCGAATGAAACGATAATTGGTAATAAATTTTTCCTAATTGACTTAGGTTCAAAATATTATGGATATTGCGCTGACTTGACAAGGGTATTCTTCTGCGGTAGAATGCCCCTTCTTTTTAGAAAAATACACGATACAGTACGAAAAAGCCAAGCTCAGGCTATAGCAAAAATCAAAGCTGGGGTTAGAGCTTGTGATGTAGATAGTACAGCACGCAAAATAATCGATAAACAAGGCTGGGGAAAATATTTTGGACATAGTTTAGGGCACGGCGTTGGAATGGCCGTACACGAAGCACCCCGAATTGGACCAAAAAACACCACCGTGCTAAAAGAAGGTATGGTGGTTACAATCGAGCCGGGTATTTATTTAAATAATAAATTCGGCATCCGACTAGAAGATATGGTGTTGGTAAAAAAAGATAAGTCAGAGGTGTTGAGTGGGCATGGTAATTGGTGAGTTAAGGCCAGGAATGGCTATTATTTATAACGATCAGCTTTATTTATTAATTAACTGCGAGCACACCAAAATTGCTAGAGGCCCGGCCTTCTGTCGAGCAAGGTTAAGAAATTTAAAAACTGATCAGGTGCTTGAGCGAACTTTGCGTGATTCTGACAATGTTGAACCGGCTTTTATTGAAAAACGTAAACTTCAATATCAGTACCATCAAGACGACCAGTACCACTTTATGGACTTAGAAACCTATGAAGATCTTTTATTGCATAAATCGCGAATTGCCGATAAATCTTTTTGGCTAGTAGACAACCTGGAGCTGGTCGGTCTTTTTTACGATAATAAACTTATTGATTTAGAATTTCCGCCTTCTTTAATATTTAAAGTTACTGAAACTGATCCTGGATTTAGAGGCGATACAGTTAAACAAGGCACTAAGCCGGCAACACTTGAAACCGGATTGGTTATTAATGTGCCGAATTTCATAAATAGCGGTGAAAATATTAGGGTGAATACAAAAACTAAGGATTATTTGGGCCGAGCATAAAGGGGGCAAATATGGAAGTTGAAAAACTAAAAAAGTTTATAGAATTCATGGATCAGAATAATCTCGCCGAGTTAGAAATTGAGGAAGGAGACAAACGCATTCGTTTAAAACGAAACATTTCCAGTGCCCCGGTTGCAAATTATCATCCGATAATCCCGACGCCTGAAGTTGCTGGCTCTAAAAACGAAAATACTGTTGAGATAAAGTCACCAATGGTAGGAACATTCTATCGAGCTCCTTCACCAGGAGCAAAACCTTATGCCGAGGTTGGGCAAATTATTAAACCTGGAGACGTGGTTTGCATTGTTGAGGCGATGAAGCTCATGAATGAGATTAAAGCTGAAGTTGGCGGCAAGATTGTTCAAGTTCCGGTTGAAAACGGCGAACCAGTTGAGTTTGGTCAAAGTCTATTTATAATCGAAGCGGCATAAATAAAATGTTAGTATTTGATTTTGAGGAAAAATAATGTTTTCAAAAATACTGATAGCCAATAGAGGCGAGATCGCAATTCGGATAATTAGGGCTTGTAAGGATCTTGGCGTTAAGACCGTTGCTGTATATTCTGAAGCTGATAAAAATTCTTTGCATTTAGAATTTGCTGATGAAGCAATCTGTATCGGCAAAGCAGCATCTTCTGAAAGCTACCTTAACATTTCAAGTCTCATTAGCGCAGCTGAAATTACTGATAGTGATGCTATACATCCCGGTTATGGGTTCTTGGCCGAAAATCCTCACTTTGCTGAAATTTGTGAATCTTGCGGTATAAAATTTATTGGGCCTTCGGCAGAAAATATTCGCCTGATGGGAGACAAAATAAAGGCTAAAGAAACTATGCGTAAGGCCGGCTTGCCTTTAATTCCCGGTAGCAAAGCTGGTGTAAAATCTAAACAAGAGGCCTTAGATTTAGCTAAGCAAATTGGCTATCCGCTCATTTTAAAAGCAAAAGCCGGCGGAGGCGGTAAGGGGATGCGAGTTTGCCATAGTGATGTCAGGCTGGTAAGCGCTCTCCTAACTGCTCAATCTGAAGCTGAAGCTGCCTTTGGTGATTCTGAAGTATACATTGAAAAACTTATCGAGAACCCACGACACGTTGAAGTTCAAATCGCTGCTGACAATTATGGCAATGCAGTTTACCTTGGAGAAAGAGATTGTAGTATCCAGCGCCGTCATCAAAAAATTATCGAAGAAACGCCATCTCCAGCTATAGACGCTCGGCAACGTAAAAAATTGGGTGAATTGTGTCTTAAGGGGGTTAAATTTATAAATTATTGTAGTGTTGGCACTATCGAATTTCTTCTTGATTCCAAGGGTGATTTTTATTTTATGGAAATGAATACTCGAATTCAAGTTGAACATACAGTAACTGAAGAAGTGACCGGAATTGATCTTGTAAAATTACAAATTGCCACAGCCGCCGGAAAACAACTCAAGCTAAAGCAAGATGACATATCTTTAAAGGGTGCTGCTATTGAGTGTAGAATCAATGCCGAAGATCCTGAAAGAGGGTTTATGCCTTCACCAGGGTCAATCAACTTTTGCTATTTACCCGGAGGCAATAACGTAAGAGTCGATACTCATATCTACTCCGGGTATCGCATTCCGCCTTATTATGATTCATTAATTGCAAAAGTAATTACTAAAGCTAATACTCGTGCCGAAGCTTTGAGAATAATGGATCGTGCGCTCAGCGAGCTTATCATTGAACCAATTAAAACAACGACCTCTTTTTGCAGAAGTGTAATTAACGACGTTGATTTTAAAAACGGCAAATACCATACTGGATTTTTGGATAAATTTGTTGAACTTAAAGAAGAATAATTAGCCCCGAGGGGGCCTACTAAGGAGGTGCATATGGGTTTTTTAACTATTTTAGTTTATATTATTTTATCCTTGGTTGTGGGAATATTGTTGATTGGGATATCTTGGGATCCAACCGTTTTACAGATCGCGGTAACTTATCTAGAAGGGCAATTTTTTTCTGACTACTGGATGCGAGTTATTGCTGGTTTGTTAGGGATACTATTCATCCTTATGTGTTTTAGTTATTTGCAACGAACTCTGCAACGCTCCCGACGCGATAAATCTTTAACCTTTGAATCAGAGCAAGGAAAAGTTAGTATAACTTTGTTTGCCATTGAAGATATGCTGAGAAAAATTCTTGAATCTCGTCCAGAAGTTTCTCACATTAGGGTTAAGGTATTACTAAAAAAGAAGTGCATCGAAGTTATGATCAGAGGCATTTTAACCGCCGAAGTTAATTTGGTAGATTTCACAAAAGAAATACAAGAAAACGTTAAGGAAAAAATGCATACTCTTCTTGGCGAAGACAAAGAGGTTCAGGTTAATCTTGAAATACGTAAGGTAGCAATTGGAGCAAAAAAGGGGCTGGTTGAGGAACATGAACCAGAAATACCTTTCAGGAACTATTAATTAGGAGGTAATCGGAATGAAAATAGGTATTCTTACCGGTGGTGGCGACTGCCCAGGTTTAAACTCAGTAATACGCGCCGTGGTACGTAAAGCGATTAATGATGGCCAAGAAGTTATCGGCCTGCGCTATGGCTGGAAAGGCCTTCTTGAAAAAGATACCGTACCTTTAGATTTAAGGTCAGTATCAGGAATTCTTCCCAAGGGAGGAACCATTCTTGGCACCTCACGGACAAATCCCTATAAAAAAGAAAATGGCGTTAAAATAGCAAAGGAAAACTTTAAAGCCTTGGGCTTGGATGCGCTAGTAGCTATTGGTGGTGAAGATACGTTAGGAGTAGCCTCAAAATTATCTGAAGAGGGCTTTAAAATCGTCGGAGTGCCTAAGACTATTGATAATGATCTTGGGGCGACTGACTTTACTTTTGGTTTTGACACAGCAATTAATATCGTAATGGAGTGTATCGATCGTTTACATACAACAGCCGAATCTCACAATCGAATTATGGTCGTTGAGGTCATGGGTAGACATGCTGGTTGGATTGCTGCCTATTCAGGGATAGCTGGAGGAGCTGATTATATACTTATTCCGGAAATACCAATTGACATTCAAGAAGTTTGCTCTTCGATACAAAAACGCCATGAAAGAGGAAAAAATTTTAGTATCGTGGTTGTTTCAGAAGGAGCTTTTTTCAAAGAAGAGAATTTATGCTTGCAGGAAAAGAAATTGGACGAATTCGGTCATGTACGCCTAGGTGGCATTGGCCACACCCTTGGCAAAATGATTGAAGACAAAACAGGCTATGAAACTCGAGTTACAGTTTTAGGTCACATTCAACGCGGCGGCTCTCCGTCAGCCTTTGATAGAGTTTTGGGCACCCGGTTTGGAATTAAAGCCTATGATTTAGTAAAGAGTGGCAAGTTTGGACGAATGGCCAGCTTAAAGGGAAATCAAGTTGTAGATGTCGCATTAAAAGACGCGATAACTAAGCTGAAAACTTTAAACCTTGATCTTTATGAGATAGCCTCAATATTCTTTTAGAAACAAATAATTCTAATGAATAAAATAATTACTGAGTCTTTGAATCAACATAGAGAGGCAGTAGCTTTCCTTGAAAGTAACTGCCAACTTCTTGAAAAGATAGCTGGAATTTTTATTGAAACCTTAAAACAAAAAGGTAAGGTTATTTTCATGGGCAATGGTGGTAGTGCTGCCGATGCTCAACATCTTGCGGCTGAACTGATCGGAAGATTTAAGCTTAACCGGGCACCTCTAGCAGCATTAGCTCTTTCCACCAATACTTCGACCATCACAGCGGTCGGTAATGATTTTGGATTCAAAGAAGTGTTTGCTCGCCAGGTTGAAGCTTTGACTGAGGCCCGTGATTGTATTGTTGGCATTTCGACTTCGGGAAAGTCGGAAAACGTCATTATCGCAATCAAAAAAGCAAAAGAGATCGGAGCTAAAACAATAGGATTTTTAGGTAAGGACGGTGGAGATCTAGCTAAAATTGTTGATTTACCTCTAATAGTTTCAGTGAACGATACTCCGCGGATACAAGAGATGCATCTTTTGGCCGGACACATCATTTGTGAAATAGTTGAAAAAGAACTTTGTTAATATTTCGATTAGCCGCTTTTTAAAAAACTAAATTTCCTAAATACTCACTGTGACTATGGCTAAAACACAAACTTTAATTAAGCTAAAAGCGATTGCTCGCGACTTAAGAAAAAAGGGCAAGCGACTAGTTTTTACTAATGGTTGTTTTGACCTACTTCATCCCGGTCACATCAAAGTACTGAAAGAAGCTAAACAAAAAGGCGATATCCTAATTGTTGCTGTAAATAGTGATTCTTCAATTAAAAAAATTAAAGGTCCGAGTCGACCAATTCTAAAAGAAAAAGCACGAATAAAACTTCTTGAACACATCGACCTCATTGACTATATCATTATTTTTAAAACCCCAACCCCATATAGTCTAATTAAAGCGCTGAAGCCCGATGTCTTAGTTAAAGGCGGAGACTGGCAAAAAAAAGATATTGTCGGTAGCGATCTTGTTGGTCAGGTTCATCGAGTAAAACTCTCGCCAAGGCATTCAACCACGGCCATTATCAAAATTATCAAGGAGCGGAGTTGAAAAAAAATCTCTTGCGAGTGGTTGATGTGAATTTTAATCGCTCTAAAGAAGGCTTACGTGTCATTGAGGATATTTTTCGCTTTGTGTTCGAGGACAATTCTTCTAGACGTAAGGTGAGAACCTTGCGCCATGCATTAGATGCGATTGCTCAAGATAGACTTTTAAAAGAAGCGATTTTGAATCGAGATTCTAATCGAGATATTGGAAAAAAAATTGACAACCTTGAAACAAAACGTTCAGACGCCAAAGATATACTTTATATTAATTTTCAGCGCGTAAAAGAGTCTTTACGTGTTCTTGAAGAATTTTTTAAAATTTTGCTTCCGAATAGAGTTTCCGAAATTAAAAAGTTACGCTATAAAGTATATACTTTAGAAAAAGATACTCGCAAAAAATACAAATAATGTTTAGTAAGAAACTAATCAAGCAAATAGCTAAAAAAGAGAGAATAACTGCCAGTTTCCTAGAGCAACAGCTAAGTCGTGGCCGAGCAGTAATACTTGCCAGCAAAAAACACCTTAATTGCCAGCCTACAGCTATCGGAGAAGGCTTAAAGGTAAAAATTAATACTAATATTGGTCTTTCAACCAATCGGACCAACACCGCTCTCGAACTAAGTAAATTAAAAGTAGCCCTTGATAATGGCACCGATACAATTATGGATTTAAGCGTCAATAAAAATTTAAGTATTTTTCGACAGAAACTTCTTAAAAAATGCCCGGTGCCCTTAGGGACAGTTCCAATATATGAAATAGCCAATGAGGTAAAAAAAAGAAAGGGCGACGTCAATAAAATGACGTTTGATGATATTTGGGACGTATTGAAACAACAAGCTGAAGAAGGAGTGGACTTTTTTACAATTCATGCCGGAATTTTAAAAAAAACGGTTCAAAGCATCAAGCGTACCAAGCGAACAGGTGGGATTGTTAGCAGAGGTGGAGCACTTTTAGCTCAATGGATGTTGGTTAATAAAAAAGAAAATTTACTTTATGAAAATTTTGACAAAATACTTGAACTTGCTAAAATTCACAATATCACCTTAAGTTTGGGGGACGCTCTACGCCCGGGGTCAATAGTCGATTCGACTGATAGGCCACAACTAGCGGAATTGCGTGTTTTGGGAAAGTTAGTAAAACGTTGTCGTGAAAAAAATGTTCAAGTAATGGTAGAGGGGCCAGGTCATATACGATTAGATGAAATTGCAATGAATATGTTGTTAGAGAAAAAATTTTGCTACCACGCTCCGTTTTATGTATTGGGACCTTTACCGATCGATATCGCTGCCGGTTATGATCATATTGGTTCAGCAATTGGAGGGGCCTTGGCAGCTTTCTATGGTGCTAGTTTTCTTTGCGTAGTTACTCCGGCTGAGCATCTGCGTCATCCGAGTATAAATGATATAAAAGAAGGGGTTATAGCCTCACGCATTGCTGCTCACTCAGTAGACGTATTACGGTTTAAAGATGAGTGGAGGAAAAATCAGGAAGTTTCTCTCTATCGATCTAAAAGGAATTGGGAAAAAGTTTTTCCTTTGTTAATCGATGAGGCTAAGGCTAGGCGCTACAGAAAGGGCCTAAATCTTTCTGAAGACCTTTGCACAATGTGTGGTGATTTTTGTTCTCTCAAAATAGCTGACAAGTGTAATCTTTTGAAATGAACGCGGGCGTGGTTCAATGGTAGAATATGACCTTCCCAAGGTTGAGACGGCGGTTCGATTCCGCTCGCCCGCTAATACGATCTAATTTTTCTTAAAGTATTGCCGTCAAAAAAGTGGGACGAGGTGAAAATTTCAATAAATAATAATTGATTGAAATTTTTCTAATTTACGATAAGATATTGTAGTTTTCATCAACTAATACCTAAGTTAACCAACAGCTCTTATACTTAATTCTGCAATGGGTAAATTGTTTTTATTCTTAATTATTATTTTTGTTTTCATTTCCTGTACTGCCACTGAATCTTTCCATCGACAACCTCAACCTGAAGTAGCACCGTTAAAAAAAATAAACTATATTATTAAGTCAGGAGACTCTCTATGGAAAATATCTAAGCGTTACGGGACTACGCCAGAAGAACTTATGAAAATAAATAAAATTCCTTCTCCTAATAATTTACAAATCGGCCAAAAAATATTAATACCACATTCGGAGAAAAAAGTTAAAGGAGATTTTAGCTGGCCGCTTAAGGGAAATGTTGTTAATTTTTTCGGCGAAAATGTCGATAACTCAGTTAATCGTGGCTTAAACATACAGACAAATTCTATCAGCAAGGAAGTAAAATCCGCTGCTAAAGGTAAGGTTGTTTTTGCTAATCAACTTAAAGGCTGGGGGCATACAGTTATTTTACAGCACCTTGGTGATTTTTATACAATCTATGCAAATCTTGAGCCTTCATTAATTAAGGAAGGTTCAATCGCTAAAAGTAATCAAATTATCGGTAATGTCGCTTCAGGAAAAAGTGGCAATCATATATTACATTTTGAGATTCGCAAGCGCTATATACCCCAAGATCCGTTACAGTATCTGAATTAAATTTTATGAGTAACAAACCCTGGACTACAAAACTCTCAGTTTTAGACAAAAGAGTTAGTGCTTTTAGCGAAGGCTATCGTCAAAACATTGCTCTTTTGGGTAATGATGCCGAAGAGACAGCTTATCTTTTACAGAATTACCGAGAACTAAAAAACCACAATCAATTTGTCTATATCCATATCTCGACAGTTTATGCCGGAAAAAAAGAGTTATTGAAGGCGACAATCCTTTCTTTACTCAGTAGCTATGCCGATAAGACTGATAGCCTCGATAATCTTATTTATGCCGTGAGCTCAGTTCTTCCTTTAACTACCGAGAATATAAAAAACTGTCTCAAGAAAAACTCTATCTGTTTTTTGGATATTTTGGAAATAATTAACGCTTTTATTAACGAAAGTGGTTCACGTTGCGTTTTTATTATCGAAGAATTTCTAGGGGTAGTTGCTCTCTTTGAAAACTTCTATTCTGATTTCTCAAAGTTTATAATTTTACAACAAAATTGCATGATCATTCTTGCCGCTTCTTCGGAACGATTGGCTCAAAAAGTTCTTTCTGATGAATTAAATTTACTATTTGGTAACTTTGAGATTATTTCTCTAAGCGAAGAGTCTTTTCTCAATAGCTTCGTTTATTTAAAAAATTTACTCCCATCAATTACCCCATCACCGTTTTTTTTATCGTTTTTTGCTAACTTTTTGGGTTCAAACTGTATATATTATGACTCTCTGGCTAAAAGTATAAAAGACAAGTACCAGTCTGATAATGAAGAGAGCGCAATAATTTCT
Organism: Candidatus Omnitrophota bacterium; assembly: GCA_021735655.1. Classification (NCBI taxonomy): domain Bacteria; kingdom Pseudomonadati; phylum Candidatus Omnitrophota; species Candidatus Omnitrophota bacterium. The sequence goes on from JAIPGM010000002.1 coordinate 240,149, forward strand.
ATATTGGAGGAATTTTTATATAGGCAAGAGACATACTGTTTCCAACGTTTTATCAAAAATATAGACAAATTAAAATTTATTTTTAAGGATTTTCAGCCAACCCTTAAATTACTGACGTCGATCAGTCAAGGCTATATGCGTAAAAAAGAACTCTTAGCTTTAGGGTTTTGTGATTCCAAAGAATTAAATAGCAAATTGCAAAAACTGATTGACTCAAATTACATAGTTAATTTTGGAAATATCTATAAAATCCGCGATTCTTTATTCTCATTTTGGTTATCACATGTATTCGAACTACACTCTTTATTCCCCTTACATAACCCTAAACAGCGGAAACAATTTTTTAAAGAAAAACTTAAAAAGGAAATATCTCTTTTTAAAGATGAGTTTTATACGGATTCCTTAAAGAAAGTTTTGCAACTCTTTGCTTCCTTTAAAAATGACACTTTGAAACTCGGGAAGACCAGGTACAGCTTGCCGACTATAGAACGAACCAAAACTATTTCCTACCCTCAAAGAGATTTCCACTTTATCATCGGAGAAGGAAAAGAAATAATTTTTGCCGGAATCAAAGGTAAAGATGCCGACGATATTGACATGACTGATTTTATTGAGAAGGGAGCAAACATCCGCGGTAAGGGAGTGAAAAAAATATTTATATCATTAGGTACATTGCCATCAGCCACACGTTTAATTGCTAAAAATAATAAAATCGCCATTTGGGATCTTCAGGAGCTCAATAAACTTTTACATATATATAATAAACCGGTTTTTTCTCAATAAAAAGATCATGACAAGAATATTAGTACTTTCCGATACCCACATACCGACCGCTGCGGATAATCTGTCAGCAGTAATAGCCAAAGAAGCAAAAAAAAGTGATTGCTGTCTTCATGCCGGAGATTTTGTATCCTATTCGGTTTTTGAAGCTTTATCTAGCTTCAAAAAAACCTACGGCGTTTATGGCAATATGGATCAAGAACGAATTAAAATAGAGCTTCCTGAACAGCAAATTCTAAAATTTGAAGATGTTACCTTAAGTTTAACCCATGGGGCCGGGCATCCGGCAAATCTAATTGGCTACCTTCAGAATAAGTTTTCGGAAAAAATCGATGAAATTGATATTTTTGTTTTTGGTCATTCTCATTGTGCAACCGATGAGGAAATTGACAAAAAAATTTATTTTAATCCCGGATCACCAACAGACAAAGTATTTGCATGTTATCGTTCATATGGTATCTTAGAAATAAATGGCTCTGAAATAAAAAGGAGGATTATAAAAATTGAGTGAACTTTGGGCTCCTTGGAGAATAAATTATGTACAAGACAAAAAGGCAAAGGGTTGCGTTTTTTGTAAAATCCTAAAAGCAAAAAATGACACCCAAGACAATGTTCTTTTACGGTCAAAACATTGTTTTGCCGTTTTAAATAAATTTCCTTATAATAACGGACACACATTAATAGTAACTAATCGTCACATTAAATCACTAGAACAGTTAAAAGATCAAGAGTTATTAAACATTAACAAAACTTTAATTTCGGTAAAATCAAGACTTAAAAAAATTCTCAAGCCCGATGGGTTTAATATCGGAATTAACATTGAAAAGTCGGCCGGGGCAGGAATAGTGGGCCATATTCATATTCATCTTGTGCCTCGCTGGACTGGTGATACAAATTTTATGCCAGTGACCGCAAGTACAAAAATAATCTCCCAAAGCCTCAAAGAATTAAGTCGACAATTTAAAAATAAATAGTACAATCAAACACTATGGTGCACTACACAACTATATTTTCTTCCTTCCATACTCTCTATCGTCTAACTACTACGCTTGATGATTTGCCAAGCTTTGCTATGGGTGTATGTCGCCTTTACCGCAACGCTTTTAATGCTGATAAGGTAGTAATAATTTGTAAAAGTGTTTCTAGCCAGACAACTCTTAAAGTCTGCTGCGAAAATAAAAATTCCTATATAAAAAAGGGAGGCAATTCTATTCTTACCAGAATAGAAAAAGAACTTCTTAAACAAGAAAAAGAAATTCTTTCAACCAACCGTTTCATTTACCCTTTTATATTTACCCATATTCTAGGAGGAATTTATGTGAAGCGTGATTCAAAAACCAACAAGTTTGATGAGACTGAAAAAAAATGGTTTTTGTCGCTTTGCGAAGAAGCAAGCATGAGTCTAAAAATATTTGATTTGTATAGCGAGCAAAAAAAGATAGTACTTAGCTACATTAAATCTTTATCACAATTCTTAAACCAATATGTACCAACTTCTTATTTGCACACTAAAATTATTTCTCGTTTGATTAAAGCTTTAGGTAAAGCGATGAAGCTGTCGGAAGTTGAAATTAAATCTCTGGAACACGCTTCTTTATTGCACGATATAGGAAAAATGCAAGTTCCTTCACAACTATTAAAAAAACAAAAACCACTAACAGACAAAGAGTTTAAACTTATCGCAAAGCACCCTCGAAAAGGTGCTAATTTATTTAAAAATTTAGAAATTCTGAAGCCGGCCATACCGATAATCTTACACCATCATGAACGTTATGATGGAAAAGGATACCCTTCAAAGTTAAAAAAAGAACAAATCCCCTTAGCTTCAAGAATATTATCAGTGTTAGATACCTTCGACGCCATGTATTTTGGACGACCTTATCGACGTAAACGTCGCCTAAAAGAAATTGAGAAAGAATTTAAGGAGCAGCGTGGAAAGCAATTTGACCCTAAGGTAGTTGATGTATTTCTTGCGATTTTGAAAAGAAAAAGTATACAAAAATACTTCAAATCTTCCCCAAAAAAGTAACCACAAGGAATTCTTGATTTTTACCCCTATTTATCTTATAATAATCATATGAGAGGAAAGCAGCTTTATCTTTTTGGTCTCAAAAGTGATAGTTCAAATACTCCGCCACAGCAAAAAATTAAGCTACCTTTAGATATATTAACTATAGCTAGTGTGGTTTTTGTTCTTTCATTGATTATTTCATTTTCTCTGGGAGTGGAGAAAGGCAAAAAAATTGCTTCTAGTAAAATCGCAATAGAACCCCAGGAAAGATTACCCCGTTTAGACGTTGCTGTCGATAAGCAATCCGTCGAACCAGATAGTTCGAAACAGGATTCTTTAGTTGAAGAGAAAATCGTTCCAAACGAAATAGTAAAAAATAAGCAAAAATACAATATTCAAGTAGCTAGTTTTTATAAAGAAAATACAGCTCGCAAAGAAGCAGAACAATTAAAAGAAAATGGTTATCCGACCTCAGTATCCCGAAAAGGTAAATACGTTGTTATCTATGTCGGGGATTTTGACGATGAGGGGGAAGCCAAATCTAATTTTGAACTTTTGCAAAAAAGATACAAAGACTGCATATTGCGACAACTATAAGGAGGATTAAATGGGACTACATCCATCATTGAAACGATCAGATGTAAAGGGTAATCGTTCAGTAATGAAACGAACTGAACGGATAAAGTGGCTTATCGGAAAAGGCAAATGGAACGAAGGCGATCCAGTTTTAGGTTTACCTAAAATAAAAATTATAAAATTAAAAGCCATAAAGAAAGAAAAGCAAAAACCTGAAGAAGAAGGGCAACCTACCGAAGGTGCAAAAAAACCAGTTGAGAAAAAATCAAAAGATTAACCAAGAATGAAAATATTCTATATTCTTCTGATAGCAATATTTTTTTCTATGACTTTGGTTTCAGCCTTTGATCTTTATGAAGTAGCTAATGATAAGGCACAAATTCGGGTCGATTCTACAAGTTTGTCAGGCTCTTTGGGTTTCTTCAACCAAGGAGACTCAGTCGAAGTAGTTGGAGAGAAGTTTGATTGGTACCGCGTTGTTTTGCCAAAAGAGACTACTTGTTATGTTTATAGCAAGCTCATTGAAGTGCTAGACGGAGGAATGGTGAGAATTAGCGCAACAAATGTTAATTTACGCTATCAACCTTCGCTTGAAGCCCCAATTATTGGTAAAGCATTAAAAGATGAAGTATTTTCACTCCTTGGAGATAATGGGGAGTGGCTTAAAATTAATAATAATTCAAAGGCTAGAGGTTGGGTACATAAAAAATTCCTAAAAAAACAGGATTCGTCTCAAAATTTAGCCTTACTTGAAGAAAGAATTGTAACTTCCGATACGGCTACGATCTACAATACGATTACCATTCTAAGCCAGCTAGGAAAAAATAAACCGGAGTTGCTACCCCGGTTTTTAGAAAAGGCCAAAAGATTATCACTCAAACCAGCAAGCGCCTACCTAGACATCTTACAAAACATTCTTGAGCCCAAAGATCAAAAGAAGGCTTACTTTTATCAAGCTCAAAACAACGCCCTTAGTGATCAAGATATTCAAAGGGCCTTAAGTTTGTTTCAGACAATGATCGAAACCAAAAATATTAGCCAATAGACACTAATGGCAATTACTTACTTACTTATCGTATTTTTTATCCTTTTGTTTTCAATAACTATGCACGAATTTGCGCATGGTTGGATTGCTTATAAGCTCGGCGATCCGACCCCTAAAGATCGTGGTCGTTTAACTTTAAACCCTTTTGCTCATATTGATTTAATCGGAACAATAGTTGTGCCTTTTCTTATTGTTTTTATCAGTCGAGGATTGCTTCCGCCGATTGGCCGAGCCAAACCAATACCGATTAACCCTTCACATTTTAAAAACCCTAAGCAAGATATGATGTTAGTTGGAGCAGCAGGGCCACTAACCAATATCGCCATTGCCATAGTTTTTATTCTATTAGCAAAAGTAAGCAGCCCACTGATCTCGGAAATACTTGCTTTTGGTGCGGTCTTAAATCTTGTCTTGGCAATTTTTAATCTTATTCCGATACCACCGCTTGACGGATCACGAATAGTTGCCGGATTGTTGCCATCGCGACAATACCAAGCCTATCGTAAAATCGAAAGATTTGGATTTTTTATATTGATACCGTTTATTTTTTTAATTATTGCTACCGGGTTATTTGGAAAAATTATTAATTTTTTACAAAAGATAGTTTACTCTTTATGAGCACTACTTTAACTGCGACGACTATAACCGTTGGTTTAAAAAGTAATCCTTACCGGATATATATCGGGAATAACCTTTTAAAAAAAATATCAACACACATTGCTAAACTTAAGTTAGGTAATTTTGGAATAGTGATCACCTCGCCAAAGATATACTCAATTTACCAAAAACAAATCATAAAAAACTTCGGACCCAATAAATACAAAATTATTAAAGTTGCTGACGGCGAAGCTGCTAAATCTAAAAAGTGGCTTTTTAGAGTTCTTGATGAAATAGCTCGTTGTGATAATTACAAACTTAGTCCATTCATAATTTGCTTGGGTGGAGGCACAGTTGGGGATTTAGGCGGATTTGTTGCCGCAATTTATAAACGCGGAATACCCTATATACAAATTCCAACAACTCTTTTGGCTCAGATTGATTCTAGTATCGGCGGTAAGACTGCGATAGACATGCCACATGCAAAAAATATCATCGGATCTTTCTATCAGCCTAAGGCAGTATTCATTGATCCTTGCTTTTTAGCCACATTACCGCTGGCCTATTTTAAAGAAGGGTTGTCTGAAATAGTTAAATATGGGGTTATTAAAGATGCTGAATTTTTTCGTTTTCTGAAAGTAAATCATTCTAAAATCTTAAAACGTGACTCAGTTTCTATTTTTAAAATCGTCTCAGTTTGTGCGAGAATAAAAGCCCAAATAGTAGAGAAGGACGAGAAAGAAACAAAAGGTTTAAGAACCGTGCTTAACTTTGGCCATACCTTTGCCCATGCCTTAGAAAGCGCTTTAAAATATCAAAAAATTTCACATGGCGAAGCTGTATCTCTAGGGATGATTTACGCTGGAAAATTATCTTTACTGCTTGGAAAATGCAATAAAACCTCTTTTTTCGAACTTCTAGATATATTACGGCTTTTTGGCTTGCCGATAGGTATAAAATTTGATCCAGCAAGGATTTATCGGTCTTTAGTCCATGATAAGAAGTTTATTTCAGGAAAAATTCGCATGGTCCTTTTAAAGAAAATAGGCAAAGTAGAAGTCGTTGATTCGATCAGCCCTTTAGACATAAAAAGAGCGTTTAAAGTTTTCTATCCCGCCTCACATTGACAAAGCCCTATAAATATGGTATATTTATACCGAATATAGGTTTATTAAGCGTTGCGGCTAATAAAATCAATAGTTGGAAGAGCTAATATGGATGAAAGACGGCAATACCCCAGAGTAAACATTTCTCTCCCAGTCGAATGTAAAATGTTACCCTCGCGGGACTATTTCTATACAGTAAGTAAGGATTTAAGTCAGGTAGGCTTAAAGATTGTAAGTAACGAATTTATGCCTAAGAATGAGCTTTTAAAATTAAGTTTGAATCTGATCAACAAGATGCTTGATGTTAAAGCTAGGGTAGTTTGGTGCAGCCAGGAACGTGCTTCGGAGAGATACTCGGCTGGCGTTGAGTTTGTGGAAATTGAAGATCACTCGCGCAATGAACTTACCGCATTTTTAGCTACAACCGAAAACTCATAAAATGGCAAAAGCTGAAGAAAAAAGAAAAAATTGCCTAGGTTGCAATAAGTCACTGGTGCGATCCCAGTGGTACTATCGCAATGGCGGCTATTTTTGCAACAAGTCTTGTTTCAAAACCAATCTTAAAAAGCAAGAATCCAAATAAACCTTAATGAAAGAGCGACGAAAATCAACGCGCATCAATAAGGTTCTTTCGGTGAAGCTATCGGATTCTGAATTTGATATTTTAACCGAAACTAAAAATATTAGCGCAACCGGTGCCTATTGTCCAGTTTCAAAACCACTGGACCTGATGACTAAACTACGCTTGGTGCTTCTAATCCCAATTCAAAAAAATCGCACGAAAACGATAAAGAAAATAAGTTGCGAAGGTATCGTTGTGCGACTTGAAACGACTAAAGACAAAGGAAAATACCCTTATCGTGCTGGAATATTCTTTAACGAAATTAATGATCAGGATAAGAAGTCGCTCCTCTCTTATATACAGTCCTCATTAAAATAAAACTTTTTTAGCCCAATCGATGCTCAAACTTCAATTTCCTAAACCGGTAAAGTTTATCTGTGGTTTTATCTATTCTACCGAAAAATCTTATCAGCAGGTTAAAAGTATCTTGGAAAGTAAATTCGGAAAGGTTGATTTCGAAACTCAACCAATAGACTTTACTTTTACTGACTACTACGAAGAAGAAATGGGTAAAAACCTCAAGCGACGGTTTATTTCATTTAGAAAGTTACAAAACCCTAAACGATTTACCACAATTAAGCTTTTTTGTTTAAAACTGGAAAAAAAGTTTGCATTAAATAATAAACGGCAAATAAACATTGATCCTGGATACCTTAATGAAGCAAAATTAGTTTTAACTACTACCAAGGATTTTTCACACCGTATCTATCTTGACAAGGGAATCTATGCTGAGATAACTTTGCTGTTTAAAGATGGTGCTTTCTGTAATTTGGAAACTACCTTTCCCGACTATCGAACTAAAACCTACAAAGGAATCTTTCACCTAATTCGTGATACTTACCGTCAAAATCTAAAAAATGAATATTGAAGGTAAAATCAATAAGATTGAGCCATTGTTAGAGGCCCTCAACCAGCGTCTTAAAACCTGCGATATTTGCCCCAGAAACTGCTATACAGACCGCTTAGCCGGCCAAAAGGGGTATTGCGGAGGAGGAAAGGATATGGCCCTTTTTACGGCCTTTTTGCATTGTGGAGAAGAACCAGCAATAAGTGGTGAAAACGGCTCAGGCACAGTGTTCTTTTCTGGCTGCAATCTTAAGTGTATTTACTGTCAAAACTATGAATTTTCGCAAATTAAGAAGGGTAAATTAACCACAATTGATAAGCTGACCGACATTATGCTCGGTTTAGAAAAAGATGGAGCCCATAATATCAACTTGGTTACTCCGACCCATTTTCTTCCTCAGATACTAAAATCGCTTTATCTAGCCCTAAAAAGAGGCCTTAAAATACCAATAGTTTATAATACTTCAGGATACGAGAAAAAAGAGGTCATAAGTCAATTAGAAGGAGTTGTTGATATATATCTGACTGATTTACGTTATCTAAATAGTGAGTTAGCGAAAAAGTACTCTAATGCCGAAGATTATCCAATGGTGGCTACTGAGAGTATTAAAGAAATGTACCGGCAATACCCACAAGCGATCTGGGACGAAGATATATTAAAACAAGGTACAATTGTCCGCCACCTAGTCCTTCCTGGATATTTAAGCGAATCAAAAAAGGTCTTAAACTGGATTAAGGACAATACTCCTAAAGTTTTACCCAGTGTTATGTTTCAATATCAACCTTACTTTAAGGCAAATACTTACCCAGAGATAAATCGACCAATCAACAAAAACGAATATAAAGAAATTAAACAGTTTGTCGAGGAACTAGGCCTAGAAGGAGGCTGGATTCAAGAATTTGGACCACAGAGCGATTTGGCCGGAGTACATTTTAAGGCCGATCAAAAAGATAGCTTCATCTAGTCTTCTCAGTAAAGAAACCTACCTTTTTTTCCTTTTCCGGACCTTTAATAATAATATGGTGAATATTAGCAAGAGGGATAATAGCCAAATCATCACCTTTAGTTTGAGCATCAATAATCATTAAAGGCTGAAAGACGCTAACCGTCGGTTCAATAATTTTATAAATAGAATCAGTTTCGTATTGTTGACCGTTGTTAAGATAGATAACGGCCGTGTTTTTCCTGCTTTTCTTTAAGAATTCCTCAGTAGTCTTTATTGCAATAATATCCATAAGGAGCCTCCTTTTAGGTATTGTAACCGCAAGTAGCTAATGTGTCAAATTGAGCAATTCGATGGAGGAGAAACGGAGAAACTTTCTGTGTTTTTTAGTGTTTTTTTGTATACTTGAAAATATTGTCAATTCTGGTATAATAAATACAAGTTAAATGGCTGCTAACAATAAGGAGTAACGATGGCTATAAAAAAGACTAAAAAAGGGCGCCCCAAAAAGGCTATTAAATACACTAAAACAATAAATGTTCGCCTAACCAGCGATCAATGGGTACAAGTCCTTAATTGGGCCCAAAGAGCCAATCTGGAGCCTTCGGTATATATCCGCAAGATTCTTCTAGACTTTCTTAATATCGAACATGAAATAAGTGTCGGTAAAAGTTCGGCTAAGAAATAGAACCCCGGATAAGAACTCGCAACTAAAACATAAGGAAAGAGTGCCGGTTTAGAGACTAAAAAGCCCAGGAAAACCGCATACCTTCTACTTCCGATAATATATCTTATGTTAACTTTTATAAATGAGTGATTTGGCCTCTTTGTTTAATGTCACTAATGACTTTTGGTGTTTTGACAATAACCTGTGAATTTAACCAATGGTCTTTACTTTCTATTGGGTATTACATAATAACCTTACTTTAAAGTCTAGACTAAAAGAGCTCTTAAAGTTGATTGGAAAGGGTGTTTTGGGGCGATTTTAAGTTAACTTAACTGCCTTGGAAGCAGATATAGAAGCCTTCAGTTTGGATTTACCAACAACTGTAAGTACTACAAAAATCCCACTGCATTACCCAAACTGCATCAGTGCCTCCCGGATGCTGAAAGTACCCAGTAGTTACATTACCATCATCAATCACAGCATCAATTCTTTTTGCGGAAGCAAGCGGTAAAGAGCAATTATTTGGGCCGTCGGGATAGCAATAATCTTCAAACTCTACACAAAGTTCAATATCTCCGGCAGGATCAGTCGGCTGCCTGCGGCGATTGGTATTAGTCGTAAATGTATAGATTCCTCCCCAGGGATGTACTCCACTTTTCTGATCTAAATAGGGCCCGTCCCAACCCGGCCAATCACCAGTTAAGTCCGGTGGTGTTGTACTCGGCCAGGCTCTAGTAGGGTTTCTTATTAGGTGTGACTCTATAACCCGACCTTCACTATCGCCTCCATGAGGCCACTTGCCTGTGTCAGCATAAAGAGATCCACAAGCAGTCTTCATGGCTTTAAAATCAGCTATTGCCTTAGCAACTTTAGCCTTCTCAATAGCCTTAAAAGCATTAGGTGCAATGATTGCGGCAAGGATAGCTATGATAGCAATAACCACTATAAGCTCGATAAGAGTAAAACTTTTTTTCATGTCGCCTTCCTCATCAATACGTTTAATCTTCTCTTATAATTTCAATAAGAGCCTCCACCACCTGTGGATTAAATTGAGACCCTTTACTTTCATTTAAGCGCTCGATTGCCTCTGCAACTTCCATAGCCGGCCGATAGGCTCGGACTGAAACCATGGCATCATAAGCATCAGCAACTGAAATAATTTGCGTACAAATATCCATTTTTTTACCCTCAATTTTATCAGGATATCCTTTTCCATCGTAGCGTTCGTGATGAGAACGAACAATCGTCAATAACTGCTCATCAAAGGCCACTGGTTTTAAAATGTGCTCACCGATTATTGGGTGATTTCTGATTATTTCCCATTCTTCTTCGGTAAGACGGGTCTTTTTGTTTAGTATGTTTTTCTGAATGCTGAGCTTTCCAATGTCATGAAGCTCAGCGGCTCGCTTAAGTAATTCTATCCTTTCGGGAGATAATTTCATTTTTTGGCCGATTTTTTCGGCATATTCAACAACCCGATCAGAATGTCCGTGAGTATAGGGATCCTTAGCCTCAAGAATTCGAATTAAAGCCTGCATTGCCCGATAAAAATAATCACGCATTTTGTTTTGGGATTTAGATAAACTCTTAGCCATAGTATTAAAAGATTGAGCTAACTCACCAATTTCATCATGCCCCTTAATACTAACTTGATATTCTAGCTCACCATTAGCTAGATGATGGGTACCTTCGACTAATCTCTCAATACGATCGGTAATTCGCCAAGAAATAATCATGCCCAAAACCACTGAGAGCATAATACCGACGATAAAAACTAACATGGCTCGGTTGTGGACTCGCTTGCGCAAATTATAAACCGAATCAGCCATAATATCGACTCCTAACATGGCTATAGCTTGACCGGCTTGATTAATTATCGGTGCATAACCTGACAAAGTGGCCCCCCACTCATCAATTTCTAACTTTGTGTCAGCCGACGGCCCATCAAAAGCTTTCAACATTTCCGGAAAACGTGAGGCATCATATTTGTCACCCGGATAAGAAGTAAGTCCTTGCTCTATATCCTCGGGTGTATAGCCTGAAGGATCAACAATAAATTGCCATACCCCCTCCTCTTCTGTCTTAGCTAAGGTATAAATATATTTAATTTGAGGGTTGACAGATCGAACCTTGTTCAGTTTTTCAGCAATTACTTTAAAATTTTCAGTCTGTATGCCCTTCTTATTTAACGGTATTTGAATGAGCTTATCCGGGTCAACCAGTAAAGCCGCGGTTTGAGCTATGATCTTAAGTTTATCGCGCAAATCATTAAACTGGCTATTTAAAGTGTATTTATAGATTAGGAAATTACTGAGGGTTCCAGAAAGAAGCATACAAAAAATAAAGGCCAAAGTAACCTTTACTTGAAAACCACGCAGTGGCTTAAAGGTAATCCGTTTCATACTTAAATATTATACCAAAGTTAGATCGTTTTGATAGGGATAAAAGATATGCTTTCGGCGAGAATTAAAACATTTCGATAACCAAAGTAAATTTATCTACCAGTTCAGGATCAAATTGAGTCCCAGAACATCTTCTTATTTCTGCAACAGCTTCTTCTTTGCTCACGCCTAGGTGATAAGGACGAACATTAGTCATAGCATCATAGGAATCTAAGATAGTAAGTATTCTGCACTCTAAGGGTATTTGTTCCCCTTTTAATCCAGTCAAATAACCCTTACCATTCCACCACTCATGATGGTAAAGAATCAAATTTGCAATATGCGATAATTCTTTAGAACGGCTAGCTATGATATGGCCGATCTTTACATGTTCCTTCATTTTTTCATATTCTTTTTCCGATAGTCTTTTTGGTTTAAATAAGATTTTATCCGGTATTCCTACCTTACCTAAATCATGCATTTTAGCTAAAAGATCAAGGTTTCTTTTCTCATTGTCAGAAAGAGCTATAGCATCGGCCATTTTATCGGCCAAGACTGAAAGTCTCTCTAGGTGACCCTGAGATATAAAGTCTCTTTCCGATAAAGCAGCTACTAGCATCTCGATAACCTTATTTTCAGGAATTTCAGGCTTAGCTGAGCGATCCTCATACATATTATCGTCGGCTCGCTGATAAACATCATAAACGGTTTCTTTTCCGGTATCTTGAGCGGTGGCCACACCAATTGAGATATGCATCGGGACTACTGGTTTCTTACTATTATAAATATTGATTAACTTTTTTATTTTATCTCGTTTAACTAAGGCTTCCTTATAATCAACCTGTGGCAATATAATACAAAACTCATCACCACCAACTCGAGCAATCAAATCCATCTTTCTAAAAGGAGTAGTTATGACCTTGGTTGCTGCGACTAATAACTTATCACCACTTTTATGGCCAAAGGTATCATTAACTAGTTTCAGCCGATCGATATCCAAAGATAAAATACTTAAAGGTAATGAACGGGAAAAATCTTTGCTTAAACGAGCCATCTCCTCAGCAAAAAAGGCACGATTATAAATACCGGTGAGCGGATCATAGGAATTAACGTATTTAAGATGCTGCTCGCTTTGTTTTAATAACCTCTCGGCCCTTACGCGTTTTGTGATATCGCGGATATTGCACTGAATAATTTTCTTACTTCCAACCAAATAAAGACTACTAATTAGTTCAACCTCTACCTTTTCACCATTTTTTTTCTCAAGAGTCAAATTATCATAGCGTAGGCTTTTTTCACTCCTTAGTTTTTTAAAAGCTTGCCAAGCAGTGTCATTGTTCTTTGCAAACCCAAGATTGCAAAACTCATTACCAATAATTTCCGATTCTGAGTAACCCAACATATTGACTAAGGCTGGATTAACGGCAATTATTTTTTTCGACAAGACATCAATGATCATCATACCATCGCAAGCAGTTTCAAAAAGACGACGATAGCGAGATTCCGAAGATTGTAGGGCCCTCTCTGCTTTCTTTCGCTCAGTAATATCACTATGTACCTCAACTGCAATTCTACCACATTCCGAATGATCAATCAGTGAAGACTTTACATAACACCAAATACGAGCCCCATCCTTCTTTATGTTTTCGACCTCCCCTTTCCATTCGCCTTCCTTTTTTAAAATAAGTGCAATTTTATCCTTAATTTCCTTAGGGGTTCTATTGCCTGGAGCATTAATTACCGAGATGTCCTTGCCAATCAGCTCCCCGGATTTATAACCAAACATTTTTTCAAATTTAGAATTTGCAGAAATAATCTTGGCATCACGCAAACAAACTAAAACAACCCCTTCGGCTAGATTTTTCATTACTTCATTGTTAATGACCAACTCATTTTGGATTTTTTGTTTTTCGGTAACATCTTCTCCAGAGCCTAATGTTGAAATAATTTTCCCGTCATTGTCACGTAAAAATGAATTATGCCAACCAATGATTCTTTTTTCTCCAGAAGCAGTCAAAACGTTGTTTTCGAAATATTCAACCGGAGCCAATTCCCCAGAAATAAGCTGACTATATACTTCTTTAACTTTAGCCCTTTCATCTTCAGGAATAAAATTATCAAACCAATTTTTTCCAATAATTTCTTGTTCAGAATAACCTAATATTTCACATCCCTTTTTATTGATTAGGCTGACTTTCTGATCAGAATCAATCACGATAATTATGACATTGGCAATTTTAAGATATTCCTGAATGCGCGCCTTTTCCCCCTTTATATCTTTTAGGGCTTTTCTCTGCTCATCAATATCTTGCACTTGAAAAACAAAATACAAAGGCCTACCGTCAACACCACAAACTAATGAAGCAGTTAAAAGAATCCAGATTACTTCTCCGTCTTTGCGAACATAACGTTTTTCAATGCAATAATAAGGTAAACTCCCCTTTAGCATCTTCTCAACGTAATCGATCTCAATGCCGATGTCCTCAGGATGAGTTATTTCCTGAAAATTACTACTTAATAATTCTTTCTTCGAATAGCCTAAGATTGAACACAAAGATTTATTAACTTTTAAAAAAGTACCATTAGGCTCAACTAAAGCTATGCCGATTCCGGAAACCTCAAACATAGTTTTAAAACGCGATTCACTTTCGTTTAAAGAATGGATTAATTCTTGATTTTTGGTGGCGTCTTGAAAGATACCTTGGACTACCGGTTTGCCACCAGAAAAAGTTAACAAAGTAGTTATCAAGACTGGTTTTACTTCTCCGGTTTTAGTTATTATCTCTGCCTCGCGGATAATTTCCCCATTTTGCTTTATCAGCCGTTTAAACATTTTAACGTATTCTTGGGATTTCTCAGGCGGATGGATTGAAGACTGGTGCATTCCAATAAGTTCTTTTCTTTTTCTGGCAAAAAGATTTTCAGCGGCCTTGTTACACTCTATGATTAAACCAGATTCAGCTTCGGCCCAAAGGATAGCAACTCGTGTATTATCGATTAAGGATTTTTTTAACATAAAACCGCCAAAAATAAAAAAAGCGTCAGTTTTTCTAACGCTTTTGAACATCTAAGCTGTTTTTTAGTTAATCTATTTATTTGTTTTTTCCACATAATATTTCGTGGCATATATAATATAACACGATTTTAACATATTATCAAGGTAATTTAGGCAATCGGCCGACCGATCCAGCAATAAAATATTGCTCAGTAAGGATTTTTAAGATTTTTTTAATTTAAGGTAGGCTTGTCTTCTGGCCTCAGGAAATCTCTCAATGGCATATCTAACTGTGATTCGGGGCATTTTTAGCTGATATTTACTTAAAAACCTCTCCTCTAACGACTGGTCACGCTTACCAACCTCACGTAACATCCAACCAGTTGCCTTATGAATTAAATCTTCTTTGTCGCAAAGTAACATTTTAGCTACTTTTAAAGTATCTTTAAACTGATTATTTTTTATGAAGTAAGCTGTTGAAACAATGGCTATTCGTCTTTCCCAAAGGTTCTTTGATTTCGCTAATTTAAATAAAATGCTTCGGTTCTTATCCCAAAGGTAAGCCCCAACAATATTGGCAGCAGTTAAATCAACTAAGTCCCAATTGTTAACATAGCTGGTGTTTTGTAAATATAATCTATAAATTTCGGCTTTCTTGCCAGTAGTAGCTTCTTGAAATTTTAAAACAAGAATTATCAGTGCTAATAAGCGTTCTTCGTGAATTGGTGATTTAATAAGTTTTTTTAAAACAACCAGGCTTATATTTTGATATTCTTTGGCAAGTTTACGAATTTGAGGCACAGTGACTCCGATAAAAATATCACCTTCAGCATATTCACCGGAACCAGTTTTAAAAAAACTCTGTAAGATTTTAGCTTTTTTCTTATTACTATAATTAGCAAGAGTCTTTTTAATCTGCGGCAAAGTCATAACATTGCAATTTGAAGCCCAGAAACATCAGCTTAGAGGCTTTTTAGACTAAACTTTTTTTCTAACTAGCCGCTTAATGTTTGTCGGTGGCTTTTGTATGCTTATTCCACTTCTTCGTAAAGCTTTCAACATTCGGTCGTAAACTTGATAGAGCGTTCGGCCTTCAGTGAGGTGGTTGAGACACAAGGCAGCATAACCTTTACGGTTTTCCATCTTAAAAATCCTTACCTTTTGAACGCTAATTTTCATGCTTACCTCCTCTCTTCTTACTTTACCAGTTATTCTGCTCCATTCGCTTACGATTACAAGAACCCCTTTGCTTCATTTTTCCAACAAATTCATCTTTGTAAGAAGAAATAACATACTTTTCATATTTTTTTTCAGCAATAGTGTTAAAAAGAGCGCCAACCACCGAAGAAAGAGCTAATAACCATATTGTAATTGCAAGGACTCTACCAAATTTTTTTAGGTTTTCAGAGTCAGTTTTAGATGCTCCTAGCAGTACAAAAAAACTCACAATCACCAAACCAACAGCCTTCATTAGCATTGCATAACTTTCCATATAAACACCTCCCTTTTTTTAATAACCTAGGCTTTCGTCCAAATACGTGTATTTAAATTGAGATCTTCGGCTATGCTAACAGCCATACCTAAATCTTCATAGTATTGTTTTATCGGCGCAAAGTCCAAGAGAGTTTTAAATATCCGCGGCTCAAAGAGCCTTCGGGCATAAGGTATTGCGACAAATATTTTTGATTTTACAAATGAAATGTAGATTGCTTTTTTGGTTTTCTTTCTGAAGTCAGCGATTCGTTTCATTAAGCTTGTTGAAAGAATATAGCGAGCCTCGATCTGGTCACTTCCGTATACTGCAAAAAATTTTTCAAACTCCGGGTCTTCTAACCTTATGGGTTCTCCTCGCATCTTATTCCAGGATTGTAGCATTTTTCCAATACCACCAAAGAGCCGTTCGGCAATATCTGGCAAAACCACAGTAATACCCTTAAAGGACTTATTAAAATCAGCAATAAAAAATAGTCCATTAAAAATCGGAGTTCGGTTTCTATTTTTGCCGCTACCGGATTCATGCGCGGCGTGCAATTCTGAAAATCTAACCTGGGTTTTATCTATGGTTCCTTGGATATAATCGTCACCTTTATATCTGTTCGGCCGCAAGTTAAAAATCTTACTTTCAGTAAAATCATCTAAGGATATGTACTTGGTTGGCGAATATTGCAGATTGCCATCAACCGCCTTAATAATTTTCTCAATTATGCTACTTTTGAAATTTTTCCGGTAAGCACTTGAAATTATCTGTGTGGCTACAATACAGCCAACAATGCCGAAAAATATAAAGTGAACCACATGGGCTAGAAGGGCTAAGATTATGGCCAAAGGCGTAATGATCGCCACTACTATATAGATTTTTTTTAATACTTGCTTGCGTTGCTGCTCTAGGATTTTTAATTCTGACCAAAGCACGGTGCTATAGTAATCTTCTAGTTCTCTTATCGTTTTCATTAAGGCTTCTTTTTTCTAGAAATTACTTATTAAAAAGATCCTTTACGCTAACGTTTTTACGTTCTTTTTCAACTATTTCAAATACTTGCTTGCGTTTATAATTCATCATTGAAGCTACTATATTAGTCGGAAACATTTCAACCGCATTATTGTAATCAGTAACTGAAGCATTGTAGGCTCGGCGAGCTGCCGAAATCTGTTCCTCTACTTCATTTAAAGTCCCCTGAAGCTGTAGGAAATTCTGATTGGCCTTAAGATCTGGATAATTCTCAACAGCGACCATTATTCCGCCCAAAGCTTTGGTCATTTTATTATCCAGGTCAACCTTTTGATCATCAGAAAGTGAACTGGAAACAGCCTTAGCTCTCATCTCAGTTATTTCAGTTAAGGTGCCCCTTTCATGTTGCATGTAAGTTTTAACTGTAGCGATTAGATTCGGAATAAGGTCATACCTTTTCTTCAGTAAAGTGTCGATACTGGCAAATACATTTTGGACCTGGTTCTTTTTTCCAACCAAGCTATTGTAAAGAAAAACCGGAATTAAAACCAGTACCCCGAGAATAATAATTGTTGGTAACATCACAAACCTCCTTTTTTACCTCTGTATATATTATCATAATTGACTTACTATCTCAAGACTGAGACTATTACTTTAGCTTAAAAATGTTTTTTTGGCTCGATAAATAGCCTGGTTGCCGAATTTATTTCTTATTGAATCTACTGCCTGATGAACCCTTTCTTTCTTTTTATCTTTTTCTCCCTCAAAAAGACTATCTTTGATTTCAGAGTCCATACAGTTCGATGCTTTAACACCTAACAGGCGTACTTCTCTTTTTTTAAGTTCAAAGTCCGACAAAAGTTTTCTAGCCGTCTTATAGATTGTATCGACAAAGTTAGTAGCGGCAATCAAGGTTAACGATCGAGTGTAGGTTTTGTAACCTTTAAGACGTATCTTTAAAGTTATCGTCCTTGCCTTTAAACCTTCTGAACGCAGGCGGCGTGAAACCTTCTCTGAAAGCCCAACCAGGGTATCTTTAATTAGCTCTTTATCGTTAGTGTCACGCTCGAAAGTAATTTCGTTGCTTATTGATTTTATTTGATCGTTGGCTTCTACTGGACGTTGATCAATTCCTTTGGCTAGCTCCCACCAGTGTCGACCATTTTCACCAAAAATTTCGATTATCGTTTCTAATTTTTTTTCCGCTAAATCACCGATAGTTTTTATGCCTCGCTCTTTAAAAACTGCAGTACTTTTTTTACCTAATCCCCAAATTTTATTAATTTCTAAAGGATGAAGAAAGTCACGCAAATTACTTTCGGTAACCATAACTAAGCCGTCAGGTTTTTCAAGATCAGAAGCAATCTTGGCAGCCATCTTGGTCGGAGCGCAACCAACTGAAGCGGTAAGTCCAGTTGTTTTTTTTATCTGGTCTTTAAGTGCTTGGCAGGTTTTCTTTGGGCCGCCAAAAAGGTGAAAACTCCCAGTTATATCCAAAAAAGCTTCGTCAATACTAATCGGCTCGACCTTAGGTGTAAAATTATAAAATATTTTATAGATTTCTTCTGAGGCTTGATGATATTTATCCATATTAACCGGAAGAAAAACGCCCTGAGGACATTTCTTGTAGGCCAAGGATATCGGCAAGCTTGAATATATCCCAAATTTCCGAGCCTCATAAGAACAAGTTGAAACCACCCCCCTACCATTTCCTTTTTTGGGGTCAGCACCAATAATTATTGGTTTACCAGCTAAATTCGGATTATCGCGCTGCTCAACAGCAGCGAAAAAGGCATCCATATCTACATGCAGGATGTACTTTAGCATAATTTTGGGTTTATTTGGCCTATTTGAAGCCTATCGGTTTTAAATGCCCTAATTATATATATTATTGATATTGTCCAAAATAGAGCTATTTTTGAGCTAAATAGGGGCATTCTAGGGGGCACTTTTTAGGGCATCTTACGAATAGCTTCGACCCGTTTCAATACCGGCGGATGACTATAATCCAAAAATACCTTTAATCGATGCGGGCTTAAATTAGAAAGATTGTTTACAGTGAGCTTTTTAAGCGCCGAGATAAAGGCCTCCGGATTTTGATAGGTCCTTACCGCATAGCGATCAGCTTCATATTCATGTTTTCGCGAAAGCAAATTACCGAATATTGAAAAAATAAAACTAATTGGTGTATAAAGGAAGCTAAAGAATATAAGCCCAGCGTAAACTGATATTTCATCCATTCTAAAAGCATTGAATAGCCCAGGATTTTTTATAAAAAATGAAAGCAGGTAAAACATCAGACCTTTAGTTAATGCTGAGAGTAAAAGACGTTTTATAATATGTTTCTTTTTATAGTGGCCAACTTCATGTGCTAAAACAGAAACAATTTCTTCAGTAGTGTGTTTTTGAATTAAAGTGTCAAATAAAGCAATCCGACGAGATTTGCCTAAACCAGTAAAAAAAGCGTTAGACTTACTTGACCGACGCGACCCATCAATTTTAAAAATACCCTTTATCTTGAACTTTTGCGAATTAGCATAATCGCTAACCGCCTTTTTAAGCTCCCCATCTTCTAAGGGGGTAAATTTGTTAAAAAGCGGTAAAATTAACACCGGAGCAATAAAAATAAAAAAAGTACTTAAGAGAACCGTAGCCAACCAACACCAAAGCCAAGCTCCCTGATCGCTAAACTCGACAAAAAGACGTACAATTAAATAGAAAGCCGGACCGGCAATAATTACCAACAATATCCAGTTTTTAATTAGATCAGTAATAAAAGTTTTTACGGTAGTTTTATTGAATCCATACTTCTCTTCAATAACAAAGGTCTGATAAATAGAAAAAGGTATCTCAATAATTTGAAGTCCGAAAACAATAATTCCGGCAAAAATTAAACCGCTAAACTCAATATTTGAGCTCAAATCTCGGGAGATTCGGTCAACTAAATTGAATCCTCCGCTTAGAATAAAAATGATAACAACTGTCGTAAAGACGGTTTTTTGAATAAGACTAAAGTAAGTATTTTCTTTAAGGTATTTTTGCGAACGACTATAGTCCTCAGGATTATAATAACCTTCAAATTCTGCAGGTAGACTAAAACCAACTGAGGAAATATTTAACATCTCTACGGTCACCCGCAAGACATACTCGCCGATTAAAATAGCTAAAATAATAACTAAATAAGGATTCATAAAACTATTTATTTTTTGAAGTTGAAACTGACAAGATTAAAAAAACCGACAAGGGCTTCACGGTGTGTCTACCGGCAACTCAGCCACCATCATAGTCTAAGGCTCATACTCGCAAAGTTGGGGAGCGTTGCGTTTTAGGAGAGCTTGCGAATCATCTCGCCCAAGAACTATCTTAGGTCTGTCAGTTTTGCGCCCCTTACTTTCGTAAGGTTTGCCCTTATCGGCACCTTAATTATACAATATTTTTGGTGCTAATTTCAACCCAATATTCAGAATATATATACAATATCGTTACTTTGTCAGATGAACAGTCTGAGTAGGAAAAGCAAATTCAATCTTTTTCTTCTCAAATTCACCCTTAATGCCCAGGTTTATCTCTTGTTGAATATCCATATATTTATTATAATCACTGCTAAGCACGTAATAGACTACCTCAAAAATAAGATTAAACTCACCATAAGAAAAGAAATGAGCTCGATCCAAAGTGGCACCCTCAACACCTTCAATTATCTCCCCAATAATCTTAGGTATTTCTTTTAACTTAGAAAGAGATGTGTCATAAGTAGTACCCAGCTGAAACATCACTCTTCGTTTCTGCATTCGCTTATAATTACGTAAGCGAGAATCCGTCAAATCAGAGTTAGAAAAAACTAGCTGTTCGCCGCCTAAACTGCGAATTCGAGTAGTTTTAATTCCAATGTTTTCTACTGTTCCCAAAAGATCGCCAACAATAACAAAATCGCCAACTTCAAAGGGACGGTCAAAAATAATTGAAAAATAACTAAATAAATCCTTTAGAACTGCTTGGGCAGCCAAAGCAATGGCTACACCACCAATACCCAACCCGGCAATAACCGTTGATATTTTAAAACCTAAGTTGTCTAAATAGAAAATAATAGCCAGGGCCCAAATAATAAACTTAGTAACCCTCAAAACACCCTCTAGACTATTCTTTAAAGTTTCACTGCGCCTAGACTTTCGCCAATAAACATCTAAACTATAGGTAATTATACGAATCAATAAACGGACCGTAAAAAAAGTTATTAGCGCCATCACTAGAACGCCTAGGCCGCGATTAACCTGTTCACTTAAGGTCAAGGTTTTAAGACTTAAGTAGAAGGCCGCAAGGTAAAAAATCGGAATAGCTATTTTCTCAATAATTTCAGCTAAGAAATCATCAATACTAGTAAGCGTCTTTGCAGCTAAACTTCTGAGTTTTTTTAAAATGATGAGCTCGAATATCTTTATTACAACACAAGCTAACAGGAATGCACCAATATGAACAATATAATCCTGTAATGAGTTGCCAAGTATAATGTACTCTGAAAATTCTTGCATAGTTACCCCCAAAAAAATATCAGTTAAACTGTTAATTTTCCGAAATCGAATACCGAACTTTAGATTTTTGTATTTCCAAAGTGCTAGCCAGTTCGGTTTCAGTTACAAACCCGAGTTCTTTTAAAATTTCTCCAAGCATAATTCCTCTTTTCCAATGAATTAAAAGAGCTTCATCGAGCTGATTTTGAGAAATTGCCTTTCGTTCAATTAATATCTGACCTAAAGGTTTATCATTGGTTGTCTTTCGATGATAGATTTCCGGTGTTGCGTCTTTATTTGTTTTGGTGTCACGACGATCAACCATAAATTTGCTCTCAGGGATAGTTTTGAGGTAACGCTTTATTTCGGTAACTTTTTCATTAAGCTGAATCATATTTTCGATACCAGAAGTGTACTCTCGATTGACTACGGCAATCGAAATTGTCATCAAAGGTGTATTTGTTAATTTACGAGTTCGATCGCGATTAACCACAAAACCTTGGTTGCGATCTATTTCAGAGTAATGAAAAGGAATAATCGTATCGAAACTTTTAATAAAATTGTGGCATATTTGTGCGTATTTATCCATGGTGCTGATAAAAACAAAATCATCTCCTCCAATATGACCGATAAAATCATCAGAATTTCCGAATTTTTTTACCGCGTCAATTAACAAGTGAGTTGTATGAAGAATTACTCCGTCACCTTTACGGTAGCCATAGACATCATTGAAAGATTTAAAATTATCAATATCTAAATAAGCAAATGAAAATGGTTTTCCAGTTTTAAACTTTTCATTTAAGGCATCCTCAAATATTTTAGCACCAGGAAGACCAGTTAAGGAACTCGCATAAATACTGTGTTGGGCGCGTCTTGCAGCCATTTCAATTCGAATACGTAAATCAAGCGGGTCTGGTGGTTTTATCAAATAATCATCGACTCCTTGCTTTAGACTTAATAATTGAGCGCGTAATTGCCGCTTATTGATTAAAGTTATGACCGGAGTAAAAGCAGTGGCAAAATTTTCTTTTAAAAGCCGACACATGGCTAATTGTTCTTTACGGGCTGATTGAATATCAATGACTATGACATCAGGGGAAATTCTTTTTATTTTTTCGATATCTTGCGGTTGAGTAAATTCACGTAGGAAAACTTCGTATCCCCAACCGTCAAAACAAAAGCGCAGAACCTCTTTTAATTGACTATCCGAAGAGATAATTAAAATTTTATGTATAGTATCAATCATTTAAACTATTATACCACTTTCTTCTGTTCCTCAATTATTTTTTGGGCTATTTCCTTTGGTACCTGGGTGTACTTTTTAAAATGCATTGAGCAACTTGCCCGGCCACTAGATAAAGACCTAAGATTGGTTACGTAACCAAACATTTCCGAAAGTGGAGCCTCAGCCGAAATTAGCTTTTGGTTACCTTTTGAATCCATACCTAAAATTTTCCCCCGACGCGCACAAAGATAACCAACAATACCACTAGTATGCTCTTCTGGAGTAAGTACTTCCAAGCTCATGCAAGGCTCAAGAAGAACCGGACTCGCTTTTAAAAAAGCGTTTTTAAAGCAAGTTCTTGCAGCAATTTTAAACGCTAACTCTGAAGAATCAACTTCATGGTATGAACCATCAACGAGCTTTACCTTAACATCGACCACCGGATAACCGGCATAAGAACCTTTTTTCATTGCTTCAATAATACCTTTCTCAACTGCCGGTATATAGTTTTTAGGTATTGCTCCACCTTTAATGCTATCTTTAAATTCAAAACCAGCAGCTTCTTCATTAGGAGAAAGCTCAATCGCTACGTGGCCGTATTGGCCTCTGCCTCCGCTTTGCTTAGCATGTTTATACTCTTCGCTAGTAGACTGAAGGATTGTTTCTTTATAGGCAACTTTAGGCTGACCGGCCTGCGCTGAAACCTTAAATTCTTCCTTCAAACGTTCAACGATTATTTCAAGATGTAATTCTCCCATACCAGAAAGAATTGTTTCAGAGGTTTCCTCGTCGGTATGAGCGTTAAAAGTGGGGTCTTCTTCTGCTAGTTTAGCTAAACCCTTGGCCATCCTATCCTGATCGGAACGACTCTCCGGTTTTATGCTGATTGAAACGACTGGCTCAGAAAATTCAATTGACTCAAGTAATATTGGATTTTGAATGTCAGAGAGTGTATCGCCGGTTAAAGTGGAACTGAGACCGACAATTGCCGCAATATCACCGGCAAACACTGCGTCAACATTTTCTCGTTGGTTAGCATGCATTCGAACAATTCTCCCGATACGCTCTTTTTTATTTTTAGTTGCATTTAAAACATAAGTTCCGGCCCTTAAGCATCCCGAATAGATTCGAGCATAGATCAATTTACCTACATGCTGGTCAGCTTGGACCTTAAAAGCAAGCGCTGAAAAAAATTCATCATCTTGAGGCTTACGTTCCAAGCTTTTTTCTTTATCATCGGGGTCAGAACCAATAACTGGCGGAATTTCAGCCGGAGAAGGTAGATAGGCAACAACTGCATCAAGCAAGTCTTGAACACCCTTATTTTTTAATGCTGACCCGCAAAAAACCGGAACAATCTTATTTGAAACTGTAGCTTTGCGCAAAGCCTCAGTCAGATCGTCTTTGCTGATTGACTCCTCTGACTGTAAGTATTTTTCCATTAATTTACCATCATAAGAGGCTACCCGATCAACCAAACTATGGCGGTATCTTTGAGCGATTTCTTTATAGCTTTCATGAATATCTTCCGACCTAATATCTTTGCCTAAGGATTCGTCATTATAAAGATGCATTTTCATATTAATAAGATCAATTATGCCTTTAAAGTCACCTTCCTTACCGATCGGTATCTGTAAGGCAACTGGTTTAGCCCCAATAGTATTTTCGATCTCTTCTAAAACCTTAAAAAAATCAGCCCCGACCCGATCCATTTTATTTATAAAGGCTATCTTCGGTACATGATATTTATCCGATTGGCGCCATACGGTTTCAGTTTGAGACTCTACTCCTCCCACCGCACAAAATACAGCAACTGCCCCATCTAGGACCCTTAACGATCTTTCAACTTCAGCGGTAAAATCAACGTGGCCGGGGGTATCAATAATAGTAATTTGGCAATCTTTCCAACTACAAGTGGTTGCAGCTGAAGTTATAGTTATACCTCTTTCCTGTTCTTGTTTCATCCAATCCATCTGAGCTGCCCCGTCATGAACTTCGCCGATTTTGTGCGACCGGCCGGTATAGAAAAGAACTCTTTCAGTAAGAGTAGTTTTCCCAGCATCAATATGGGCCATAATCCCAATATTACGGATCTTGCCCAGTTCTATTTTTCTCTCCGGCAGTGGCTCCTCTACTTTTTTTACTGCTTCAGGCTTAGGCTCGGCTTGTATTTCTGGTTCTTGAGCCGATAGCTCCGGAGTCACTTCTTCACTTGCGGTTTCAGGTTGCCCTTGGGTCAAATCTTTAGTTTCACCTTCCTGCCCTTGGATTAAAGATTCGTCTTCCTTTAGCGATTCTTTATCTGAAGGTAACTCTTCAAATTCCTTAGTTTCTGAAATAGGTTCACTTGGCTGCGCCTGAACTAACTCATTCTCAAGATTGGAAGATTCTTTTTGAGAATCACCGTCCTCAATTAAAAGAATATCTGCTAACTCATCGTCCTTAATAACGCCGCTTCGTTTAATCTCGCGTAATTTATTAAGAATACGAATCCGCTCCTGATCAATTTTTTCGATATCTTTACCTTTTAGCTCCAACTCCTTAGATTTAATCTCTAACTCATTTTTTAATTCTTCACTTTGTTCTTCTAAAAGAGAGTACTCTTCTTTAGATACCCATTCGCTTTGACGTTGTTTTTCTTTCATTTGAGCAACTTCAGCAGCATGTGCGACAGTTTCTTTAGATAGCTGGTGCATTCTTTGAGTCTGATCTTTTAGCTCACTTTCCAAAGAAATAATCTTATCTTTCAATTGATTGATATTGACTTCACGAATTTTGATTACTTCTTCAGCTTGATCAAGTTCTTTTTTAAACTGCACACTCCGGGAAAACTCTTTCTCTAAATCCTTTTCCTTAGTAATCAATTTAACTCTCAAAGCCTCATAGGGACCTTTTCCTTTTTTCAAAGTAAGCTGCTGACTATTAAGCCATTTTTTATTGCGGTTAATTTCCTCGCCCAATTCTTTAGCCTTGAGGCTAAGCTTTTGATGCTCATCTTGCAAGCTGAGATACTCAGCCTGAGTTTTTGTTAAGGCGACAATTTCATTTTTTAATTTTGTTAGTTCCCTTTTTGAAGATTTAAGGTTTTCTGACAAGGCAGAAATTTTTTGTTGTTGCAAGTCAGGCTTAAGGCCAAACTTTGTACCCAGAGTACCTTTTAAAACTGAATCATCTTCGTTGTTAACTAAATACAGTACTAGGGCAATCGATACTCCAATTACAACAAAAATTAAAGTCATATTAAAATTATATCATATCTTTGCTATAAACAAAGACTTGAGAGTTAAAATATGCGTGCTATAATAAGACCATGTTAGAAGAAAAAATTTACCAGGATTTTATAGCTGCCCGCAAAGCCAAAGAAAAGGTGAGTTCTGACCTTCTCGGTATTATTCGCTCAGAACTCAAAAACAAGGCTATTGATTTAAAAAAAGATAAAGTTGATGATACGGAAGGTTTAACAGGACTCAAAAAACAGCAAAAACGCCTCCTTGATACTAAAAAAAGTATTGCTCAGTCACAAAGAAACGATTTGATTGCTAACACTAATCAAGAAATCGCCCTTTTAGAAAAATATCTGCCTAAACCGCTTGCTGATGATGAATTGATAAAAATTATCGAAATAGCTATTTCGGATGCTAATGCTTCCTCAATTAAAGATATGGGTCGAGTAATGAAAGAAGTGATCGCTAAGGTTGGCGTTCGGGCTGATTCGAAAAAAGTTAGCCAAATAGTTAAAGAGAAACTTTCAGCTTAATTTACCACTCTCCAGACCATTCAACATCGCCACTTTTGCCTATGTCTTGAAAAAGCTCCTGAATGAATTCAATAATTGGATGAGTGTTTTTTTGAGCGGCCTTTTTAATTAGATTTTCTAAACGTTGAGGTTTTTCTATTTCCTCACTAACTTTATCAAAATTAAAATCAACTTCCTTGTCAAAATAGTTTTCTAGATCTTTCATGAAAATTTTTGAATTGTAGTTTTGACGATAATCAGCTAACCTAGTTATTTTCTCAGCTCTTTGACGACGAAAAGATTCAAGTCTAGGATCCTCTTTTTCGGGCCTTTTTGAATCACTCA
Organism: Candidatus Omnitrophota bacterium; assembly: GCA_021735655.1. Classification (NCBI taxonomy): domain Bacteria; kingdom Pseudomonadati; phylum Candidatus Omnitrophota; species Candidatus Omnitrophota bacterium. The sequence goes on from JAIPGM010000002.1 coordinate 266,982, forward strand.
TCTTAAATTTTAAGGGTTAATCTTGTCACGATTCCAAGAATGCCAAGTCCGTTGTTGGTTTTCAATTTTCCAAGAACCATCTTTTTGCTTAACAACTGAAAGATAAATCCCGGCTCCAGTAGAGCGATTCCATTGATTAGCGACATGCAAGATAGCACGAGTTCTTTGACGGTTAAAACCTACCCGAGAAAGAGTTAAAATTCCTCCTGAACTAGGATAACGGTCATAATAACTATCCCAGTGAGGATTATGATCAAAAATATAGTCAATTTCTTTTTGACTAATAATAATGTAATCGACCCGTTGATTTATAAAGCTCTCTAAAGAATAAGTCCTTACATTCTTGGCCTTAAAATCATTAATAATTTCATCTTCTAGGACAGGCATTTGCTGTCTAACGTAGTCTAGCTCAGTTTCAATCGGTCTGCCTAATTGGTAAACGCTGGTATGATCTCGAATCAATATCTCTTTATTTTGCTCATTTGAATACCACTCGTCAACCACCGTTGAGTAAATTAAATACTCATCCAGTTCAAAGCCATATTCATTAATACCTAAGGCATTACCTTGGGGTAAAATGATTAAGCAGACAATCACTATGAAGATATAGCGCTTGATTTCCATTAAAAATATCACTAGCTCTAAAGAGGTGAGCTCTTTACATCAAAGTTACTGCTTCTTGAATGAATGGTAAGATTGCTTCAGCTTCTTCTTTAGAAACTCTTCCTAAACGGGTAAGCCTAAAGTCACCGTTTGAATCCCGATTTTCGCGGGTAATTTGCAACTTCTTAGCACCTTTGTTGTAAGAAAATACCCCGACTGTGACTTTTGTTGTTTCTGATTCCCAAGATTTAGAAAAAATCTTCTCGTCTAAATTGCTATCGTATGGCATATGCCCTCCTTTTTAACCGATTTATTATATCACATAATTTACAATTCGACTATTCCTGTGCCGAATGAGTTGTATGTTTTTCAACAAAAAGTACTATTTTTTCTTGAATTTCAGGATTTATGTCATTAAATTCAAGCCCCATACCGGGAAAATCTTCCGGCTGTATCTCTTGGTCAGAAATCCAGACTATTTTAGCATCAACTTCAAGTGTACCTGGTTCAGGAATTAGGTGTATTCGAGTATGTAATAAATCACCCATTGAAAATAATTTTTGGGCAGCTACAAAAACTCCATCCCCGCTTAAATTGATAATTTTTCCGCTATAGAACTCATCTTGACTAGAAAACTTCTGTCGGTATTCAATACTGGAGTTAAACGGTATTCGTTTAAAGCGTCGACGAAACTGACTGTCTGATGACTCAATGATATTCTTTTCTTCCTTAATCTTCTTTATCGCATGATCTTCGGTAACATGATATTCAAAGATTCGATCTAAACCTACGATTGAAAATAATTTCATTACATGGGAGGGAACATTGCATAGCTTCATTGCTCCCTGATGATTCGATACATTTTTATAAATTACGGCAATAAGTGATATGCCTACATAATCAATTAAATTAACACCTTCAAAATTACAAATGACGTTCTTGGATTTATTACTAAGAACCCAGCCAACAGTTTCAACAAAATTAGAGGCATTGATATCAATATTCCCTTCTAGGTCCAAAATGGCCATGCCCTCTTTTTCACGAATATCTATCTTCATTTGTCTCGACGAAATTACCCCTCTAGGGATTTGGTTAAGTTACCTTAGACAATTATGCTCAGAATTGCTACTAAAATACAGTAATAACCAAAAATAGCAAATTTCTCAGATTTTAGCACTTTTTTGACTATTTTCAAAGCTAAAAATCCTGAAGCAAATGCGGCCACAAAACCTCCACTAGCAGCCAAAATTGACATATTTAAGTCGGGTAGCTCCTTCATTTTTAGCAAAAATGCCCCTAAGGTAACTGGGATCATCATTAAAAACGAGGTCGTAAACGCCTCTTTTGGTTTAAAACCCCTACCGATCAATCCAACGATAGTAATCCCTGAACGAGATATCCCTGGAAATATAGCTAAGCCCTGCAATAACCCGATAAATAATGATTCTTTTGTGGTAACAGTATCATAATTTCGCTGTCCGAAAACTTTTTTCATACTAAGCAAAATTAGACCATTTATGATGAGAAGTAAACCAATCCAAAGTTTATTTTCAAAAAAACCAACTAAAAAAGTGTTAATAGCTAGGCCAATTATTGCAGTAACTAGGGTAGTTATCCCTAATTGAATCAAAATCCTTCTTTTAGACAAAACTGACAATATGTCTCGACGTAAAAAAATAACGACTGCCAACAAAGTTGCTAAATGAAGAAGAACAAAGAAAGGAAGTAAATTTTGGCTAAAAGACAAAAGTCTTTTTATGATATAAAGATGTCCGGAGCTACTTATTGGAAGGAATTCAGTTAATCCTTGAGTAATGCCCAAAGCTATGGTTTTCACTAAATTAACCCTTTAAAAGAAGATAAAGCAAAGCGCCAAAAATAATTATACCAATAGCCAGTATGGTATATTCAAGAATCCCTGCCTTGCTTTTATTAAGTGGGATATCATCTAACACAAATTCCTCTTCAGGTTCGCTAACCGGTGTTTTTTTCGGCTCTGGCTCCGGTTCTGGTTCTGGCTCGGGAAGAATTTCCTCTTTTTCTGGTTCGGCCAAAGTTTCAGCGGGAACTGGCTCAATATTTTCGGAAGGCTTTCCTTGATTAGACTCTGGTTCCAAAGAAGCCAAGGCCTCTTCGGTTTTTTCAGGAACAATTTCAGTTATCTCCTCAGAAACAACTGGCGTTTCTTTAATTTCTGGCTCTGGTTCTATAGCTGGTATCTCTGAAGAAATATCAGCTGCACCAGGCACATATTCCATATCCTCTCTTGGCTCAACCGGCAAAGCCGGTTCAGGAGCTAACTCTGGTTGAATCTCTGGAACTTCTTTTTCAACTGAAGGTGTTATTACTGGCTCTGGCTGAGCTTCTTCTGATTTTACCGATTCTTCGTCAATAGCCAACTTATCCATGAGTTCGCCTAAAGTACTCCGACAATCATGGCAAACACAAAGATGCTCTTCAACATTTTTTATTTCATCTTCATTCGCAGTGTGATTAAAATATTTAGGAATTATAATTTTAATTTCTTCGCAGTCCATACAGCCTCTCCTTTTTTTAAGGATATATGATTTTGTAATATTATAGCATAGAGAGACCCTATCGCAAGAAAATATTTTAACCAGAGAGGTTATTTAACTTAAAATAGCCCTAAAAGCTTACTTTACAACCGGCAAAGAAGTTTCTTTCTGGAGAAGGATAAAGTCCTCGCGTGGTACCGGTAAGATTAGTTGCAGCGTACTCACTGTAAAGTTCGTTAAATAAATTATTAACACCGGCAAAAAGCTCTAACTTTTTTCCGGTATAACTTAATTTTATATTAGTTGTGTTGTAACTTTTTAACTTAGGGCTGATATTATTAAGATCATTAATTAAATAAACTTTATCTCGATAAAGATAATCAGCAAAAAATGAAAAGCGTTCAAAAAAATCATATTTTACCGAAGCTGTAAGCATAGCCTTAGGAACGAAAGGAACTTCCTTTCCAGCGTAAACACCGCCACGGAATTTCGCATCGATAAAGCGATAGCCGAGAGTAAACTTTGTATTGTCAAATGGGGTAAGGGTTGTAGTGAGATTCGCACCTTGACGACGAATTTTACTATAATTTTCGTTAGCGAACGTCCCTGGGTTGTAGTATATTTCGTTATTAACATTCATTTGAAAATAATCCAAAGATGTGGTTAAAAAGTCAGTTAAACGCATATTGGCCCCCAAACTTATAGTTTTAGAACGTTGTGGTTTTAAATTTGTATTAATTGCTGCAGCCGGCCAAGTAACTAAGTATTCATCGGTCTTACCGACCCTCAAACCTCGCGAAAAATTAAGATAAATATTACTTTCGTTATCGATTTTATAGTTAAGTCCAGTTTCATACAAGCCTTCTCGAAAATTCAATCCATCATCAGTGCTTGTAGAACCAAAATAATCAAAAGTAAACTTTTCTTTTTGCACCCTAGCCCCTAAATGCCCAGCAAGTTTTTCATTAAAGCTAATTTCATCCTGTAAAAACCAAGCTAGGCTCTGTCGATCAATGTCAGTAGCCGCGCTTGAGGTATCAGCTGATAAATCCGAACTATAAAATTCAAATCCGGCAATTAGCTCTTGTTGAATTCCTCTAGTATCAAAAGACAATAATAGTTGTGGCCGCGCTTGAAAATTAGTTATATGTTTGTCAGTAGACATGCTATAAGAAAGTAAATCCTCCAACTCATTTCGGTTACGATAAAATAAATCAACTGAAGCAATCAGCTCAGGTGAAAACTCGTTTTTAATAGTTAAGCCTAAAGTATTATCCTCTCGTTGATAGTTATTTAAAGGAGTTGTTGAGTCACGACGTGAAGTTCCAGCTAACCGTTCAGCTTCGGTTATATCATCTGGCAATCCATAGATATATTCGTGATGAGTCAAGTCAGCACTTATCTCTAACTGTTCGGTAGGCCTAGAGTTTAGTTCTATTGAGCTGTATTTTGAGCGGTAATGACTATTTTGACGATAACCACTTGTTGAATGGTACTCAGAAAATGTGCGAAACGATAAAAGGTCTTCTCCACCTGAGGCTGAAATAGACTCTTTGGTCGAGCGGTAACTTCCGGCTTCAAAGTTAACTTCAACTGAAAGATCCTTAGCTTGAGGATCTTTTGAAATAATATTAACTATTCCTCCGGCAGCACCCTCTCCATACAGGACAACTCCGCCACCCCGGATTACTTCTATTCGTTCAACATTTTTTAAGGGCAACTCAGTCCAGTTAACTCCGCTCATATCGATTTCATTAATTTTTCGACCATTCACTAAAACCAGCATGTTTGATGCAGCATTATCACCAAAACCCATCATATCAACAGTTGTCTTAACGTTAGTTCCGTAATAATCGCTGACGTGTAACGACGGAACATTTCTTAAGAAATCAATTACTGTGCTTGATCCGCTAGCCTTGATATGTTTCTCGGTATATACTTTGGTCGCATAAGGAGTTTCAGAAATTGTTGTTTCTTCTACTCCGGCATAAGGAGTTACTACTATTTGCTCTAAATCTATTTGTCCTTGCGCCAACAAAGGACTTAATGATCCAAATTGAATAGTCAAAAATAATATTAAAAATACAAAACACCTTTTCATACTACCCCCTCCTTTAAAACTAATCTTAAAATAAAAAAACCCTATACCTTCTGGTATAGGGTGCACCCTGATTTACTTGGCCCTAAAATAAAAAAATTCAGGTAATGTTTCCACGCAAAACCTAAACTTTGCTTCTTACGGCAGGTCTTCTGACTTCCCTACATCTTTTAGCTACCTTCCCACCTGCATTTTAAAACAGATAGTGGTTTAAATCGCTAAAAGGGCCCTAAAATTATCTCTAGGGGTCGGGATCACAGCACCGGGAGTGTCTCCGATTCTCACGGAGTTCCCTATTAAGCTCCTTTTGAGCACCGTAAAATTAGCTACTTTTATACAAAGAACATCTGTATTATAACTTACAACTTTAACCTGTCAACATAAATAGCTCTTCATTTTCGCTAATTTCAAGGCTTTAATTTTACTGAAACTACTTTCAGCAAAGTTAAAAACTACCTTGAAATATGCATATAAATATGTTATATTTTCCTGAATCGCTAATATATTTAAATAGCAATAACTATGAAAAAATCATTTACTTTAATCGAACTCATTGTAATTATGATAATCACCGCTCTCCTAACGATCATTATTAAGCCTCGGGTTTTTATAAGCGCAGAAAAAGCCTATATGGGGCAAAAAAATAAAGCCTTCTTCCTTTCATCTTTCCAATAAAATGACCGATTTTAAAACATGCCCCCATCCCGACTCGAACGGGAATTTCAGCCTTAGGAGGGCCGCGCTCTATCCTGTTGAGCTATAGGGGCGACGAATGGTTAGTATTTGATGAGGGAATAAACTGGATAGTCTATAATCTTGTCTTTACCTTTAAGGCCAACAAGCTCGATTAAAAAAGCAATACCAACAATCTCGGCCTTGAGTTCTTTTGCTAGATTAACCATAGCATTAGCAGTTCCGCCAATTGCCAGTAAATCGTCTAGGATTAAGACCTTAGCTCCTTCAGGGAAAGCATCCTTGTGAATTTCTAAGGAGTCCTCTCCGTACTCTAAAGCATAAGTATGACTATGAGTCTCAGCCGGAAGCTTTCCCGGTTTTCTGACCGGGACAAAACCACAACCTAATTTATAAGCCAATGCTCCACCAAAAATAAAACCGCGAGATTCAGCAGCCACAATATAGTCAAACTGAAGATCTTTAAGTAATTCTGCCAATTGATCAATCGCCAATCTAAAAGCCTCTTTATTATTCAATAATGTAGTAATGTCACGAAACAAAATACCTTTCCTAGGGAAGTCAGGAATAGCCCTTATGTATTTGCTAAGTTCCATTACTCTACCTCCCTTTTTCGCTCTTCTTGAGTATACTTACGTAATTTCTTTAAAGCTTCTTGCTCGATTTGTCTTACTCGTTCTCGAGATACATTTAAAACACTCGCCACCTCGGCTAAAGTATGCGGTCGACCATCAGTTATTCCAAAGCGTAGATCAAGCACCGACTTCTCACGGTCACCAATCGAAGTAAGTAGCTGCTTGACTCTTTCTTTAGTAAAAGCCATCTCAACGTTAGCTTCGGTGTCGGCATATTCGCTACTCTCGATAAAATCACTTAATTGTGATTCGCCTTCGCTTCCTACCGGGGCCTCAAGCGAGGATTTTTTCTGAGACCAAAGTTCAATCTCAGAAATTTTATCAACTTTCATCTTTAGCTTTTTAGAAAGCTCAAGTCTAGTTGGTTCGCGACCATTTTTTTGACGTAACTGCTCGCAAGCTTTCTTATACTTTGATTGTAGCTCACTCATATATACCGGAATGCGAATAGTTTTACCTTGATCGATTAAAGATCTCGTTACGGCTTGGCGTATCCACCAAGCAGCGTAAGTTGAAAAGCGGTAGCCTCTGCGAGTATCGAATTTGTCGATCGCCCGCATAAGACCAATATTTCCTTCAGCAATTAAATCCATCAAGGTGAGATTAAAGTGACTGTAGTGTTTAGAAATATTTACCACTAATTTTAAATTACAATTAATTACTTTACGACGAGCATCTCGGCTGCCTTTTTTTGCCTTTTGAATTAAATCTATCTCTTCTTTTTTAGTAAGCAGCGGTAGATCTTTGATTCTTTCTAAATAGGCTTTAATTGCGTCCATAGTATTTTTTACTTTTTAGATTTAGTTTTCTTTTTTTGTCCGTTTTCCATTATTACTGCTTGAGCAGCAGCCAATTTGGCAATCGGCACTCGGTAAGGAGAGCAACTAACATAATTTAATCCGGCCTTGTGACAAAACTTAACTGACTCAGAATCTCCGCCATGCTCTCCACAAATACCACATTTGAGCTTCTCATTGGTTGTTCGGCCTAAGCGTACTGCAGTTTTTACAAGTTGCCCGACACCTTCTTGATCAATTGTTTGAAAAGGATCATCAGGTAAAATTTTCTTTTCGATGTATTCCGGAAGAAAAACTCCGGCATCATCGCGACTGTACCCGAAAGTCATCTGAGTAAGGTCATTTGTACCAAAAGAGAAAAATTCAGCTTTTTTGGCAACTCGGTCAGCAGTTAATGCTGCCCGAGGAATTTCAATCATTGTCCCAACCATATACTTTACCTTAGATTGCGATTTAGCAAGAACTTCCTCAGCAGTCTTACGAACGATTTCTTCTAAATATTCAAATTCATTAGTTGTTCCAATAAGTGGGATCATGATTTCCGGAAGAACTTTTACCCCTTTCTTGGCCATGTTACAAGCAGCTTCGATAATCGCTGTTGTTTGCATAACACAAAGTTCAGGATAAGTAATTGATAACCGACAACCACGATGACCAAGCATCGGATTTAACTCGTGTAATTTTTTAACCAACTCATTTACTTTTGCTGGTGTAATATCCAAGCGTTTTGCCATTTCCTTTTGCCCGGCCTCATCATTAGGTAAAAATTCATGTAATGGCGGATCAAGAAGTCGAATTGTTACCGGCAGACCATTCATCTCTTTAAAAATCCCTTCAAAGTCTTTTCTTTGAAAGGGAAGTAATTTCTTGAGTGCTGCCTCTCGGCCTTTCAAATCTTGAGCTAAAATAAACTCGCGCACAGCCCAAATTCTTTCTCCCTCAAAAAACATATGTTCGGTCCGGGTAAGCCCAATGCCTTCGGCGCCCAATTTCCGAGCTGCCGCTGAGTCTTTAGGGGTATCAGCATTGGTTCGAACATTAAGCTTTCGATATTGATCAGCCCAAGCCATTACCTGAACAAACATTTTGTAAATCGGGCTCTTTTTAGCAATTGGATTGTTCTCAACAACTCCGGCGATTACTGGACTCACCGTAGCTGTTACATCTCCGAGCATAACTTCTCCGGTTGATCCGTCCAAGGAAAGACAATCACCCTCGTTAATTATAATATTGCCAACTGATATTTGTTTTTTAGCGTAGTTAATATTTAAAGCGCTACATCCAGCAATACAACATTTACCCCAACCTCTAGCAACTACAGCTGCATGGGAAGTCATTCCACCGGTTGAAGTCAATATTCCTTCGGCAGCATGCATTCCAGCCACATCTTCAGGAGAAGTTTCGTGACGGACAAGTATAACCTTTTTTCCTTTTTTCTTCCAAGCTTCGGCATCTTCAGCGGTAAATACGACTGATCCGGAAGCAGCCCCTGGTCCAGCCGGAAGGCCTTTAGCCACTCTTTGAGCTTTATTTTTAGCTGCGGGCTCAAAGATTGGAAAAAGAAGCTGATTGAGTTGGTCACCCTCAATCCGCATGATTGCTTCTTTCGGTGTAATCATTTTTTCTTGTACCATATCATAGGCAATCTTAACTGCCGCAAGCCCAGTACGCTTTCCAGTACGAGTCTGAAGCATAAATAGTCTGCCTTCCTGTATGGTGAATTCTACATCTTGTATATCTTTGTAGTGTTGTTCGAGTTTTTCCTTAATCGCATAAAGTTGTTTGTAAATTTTCGGCATTTCTGTTTTAAGGTCCTCTATCGGCTCAGGGGTTCTTATTCCAGCAACCACATCTTCACCTTGAGCATTAATAAGAAACTCGCCAAAGAATTTCTTTTCTCCATTTGAAGGATTACGAGTAAAAGCCACTCCAGTTCCCGAAGTATTACCCATATTTCCAAAAACCATAGCTTGAACATTAACTGCTGTTCCCAAGAGTCCGGTGATTTTATTTATTCTTCGATAAATTACGGCTCGCTCAATATTCCAGGAAGCAAATACGGCATTAACTGCCGCCATTAATTGATCTTTTGCGTCAGTTGGAAATGCCTTCTTTACATGTTTTTTATACACATCTTTATACTCCGCAACCAACTCTTTAAGCTGTGCGGCGGTAAGATCATTGTCCTGCTTTGCTTTATATTTTTTCTTAATCAAGGTTAGTTTTTCTTCAAAATGTTCATGGTCAACACCCATAACTACATTTCCAAACATATCAATAAAACGTCGGTAAGCATCCCAAGCAAGACGTTCGTTACCAGTTTTCTTTGCTAGACCGATTACCGCAGCATCATTTAAGCCTAGATTAAGAACTGTATCCATCATTCCCGGCATTGAAACCGCGGCACCGCTGCGTACTGAAACTAACAAAGGGTTATTAGAATCACCCAATTTTGCCTGCATGCTTTTTTCTAAATTGCTAATGTTAGCATCGATTTGTCTTTGCAAATCAGCTGGATATTTTTTTCCGTGTTTATTATAATAGTCGCAAACTTCAGTCGAAATCGTAAACCCCGGCGGCACCGGTACTCCGATGCTACACATTTCAGCCAAATTTGCACCTTTTCCACCAAGAATATTCTTCATTTTTGCATTACCATCAGATTTTTCCTTGCTGAAAAAATATACGTACTTTTTCTTCTTGTCAGCCATTTTTAGCCTCTCCTTATTTTGCTGCTTTAACCTATTTTTGAAGTAATAAATCCAAGCAATTTATCAATTGAAAGTCTTTCCTGCTTCATGGTGTCGCGATCTCGAACTGTAACACACTTATCAGTTAGACTATCAACGTCAACGGTTATACAAAACGGTGTACCAATCTCATCCTGCCTCCGGTAAAGTTTCCCGATCGCGCCGGTATCATCGTAGGTAGCAGGAACCTTATCTTTTATATCATAAAAAATATTTTTTGCAAGTTCAACTAGCTCGGCTTTATTCTTCAATAAAGGAAATATCGCCGCTGCATATGGGGAAAGCTTCGGCTTTATCTTTAGAACCGTTCTAAGCTTACCTTTCACCTCTTCTTCATGGTAAGCATCGGAAATTATGGCGAAAAAGGTCCGATCCACTCCAGCTGAAGGCTCAATCACAAAAGGAACTACCTTTTCTTTACTTAGTGGATCAAAAAAAGACAGTTCTTTTTTACTTACCCGAGCATGTTCAGATAAATCAAAATCACCCCGGTTAGCTATACCTTCCAATTCGCTCCAACCAAAGGGAAAATTAAACTCAATATCGGTGCAAGCTTTAGCATAGTGAGCCAACTCATCCTTTGCGTGCTCACGTAACCTTAAACTATCTTTTCTTAAGCCAATTTTATCAGTATAAAAACTCAAGCGATCGCTTACCCAATTTTTATATGAATTATTAGCATCCTTGGGATAAACGAAATACTCTATTTCCATTTGTTCGAATTCTTTCATTCGAAAAATAAAACTACCGGTTGTAACCTCGTTACGAAAAGCCTTTCCGATTTGGGCAATACCTAAAGGGAGCTTTTTATGGGTAGTGTTTAAAACGTTAGCAAAGTTAACAAATATTCCTTGAGCAGTTTCCGGACGAAGATAGCCATAGTAAGGATCGTCTTCGGTTGCGCTCATATTTGTTTTAAACATAAGATTAAAACTACGCGGTTTATTTTTAGTAGTATCTATCTTTTCGCTGCATTCAGGACAAATATACAGATCCTCTTTACTCTTCTCCATTTTATCAATTCGGAAGCGTTTTTTACAACCTGGGCAATCGACCAAAGAATCAGTAAAACCTTCAAGATGGCCAGAGGCCCTAAACACATCCTCATGCATAATAATGCTGGAATCGAGACCAACAATATCTTCGCGGGAGTCAACATAGGTTTTCCACCAAATGTCTTTTATCTTTTTTTTAAGACGAGCTCCCAATGGTCCATAGTCCCAAACACTGGAAAGCCCTCCATAGAGCTCAGAACCGCCAAAGATAAAGCCCCGGCGCTTACATAAAGAAACTATCTTAGATAAACGATCTTCAGCCATAAGGGTACAATTATACCTTAAAAATTGATTTTTTTAAGCATTATTTTGAAGTTCTAAAAGATGGGTTTTTACTTCTGCTTCCAGATATATTGGCCATTTTCCGGAACCTGAAACCACCAACCACTAGAGGCTCGATCGTAATCATCTTCCAAGAACACCTTTCTTGTCTCGGAAATGCTAACCGAATTTCTGGTAGCGGTGTAGGTATATACAGCCTCACGGTCGAAATTCTCCTGAGCGATTAACTCAGCTGCATCAGCCGGAGCGCCCTTGCGTGTCTCAAGCAAAGCGTTCTGATTTTCGCCAATAAATCCTTGATTAAAATAGCTCTCAACCTTTTGAGCCCTAGCTCTTCTTCTATCAATAATTGCCTGAATGTCGGCCGATAAATCAGAAGCATAGGCTTCAGCAAAGTTAAAAAGAGCATTAAATTTCTTTTCTTTATTACCATAAATCTGATCGTTGATTGATTCAGCATCTTTAGCAACATGTTGATAAACATCAATTCGCATATTTATGTCGACTTTAATCGGATTTTTAGTCTCAACGCTTACCTTAGCGCAACCGAACACAACTAAAGCTAACAAAATTAAACCAAGTTTCCTCATTGAACACCTCCACCTTTTAATTCCTTCAATTTAGAACTTATATTTTTTATCCTCTGATCACTGTTTGGATGTGAACTTAGATAAAAAGGTGGCCTGGCCATCCCTTTATTTGCCTCCTTAAGCTTTTCGAATAAACTAATCGCTGCCCTAGGATCATACCCAGCATCTGAAACATAGTTAAAAGCTAAATTGTCAGCTTGTAACTCATCGCTTCTAGAATAGCCTTTTGCCACAAGACCAAACAACTGATTAACTAACTGTTTTGCTTGAGCCTGATCAGGACTCCTTAAAAGGGTAGTCGCCAAGATGCTAAAGCCCAAAGTTGCCCCTAGTTTTTTCAAACTGTGTCGAGCAGAAATATGACCAATTTCATGAGCTAAAACAAAAGCTAACTCTGAGTCATCAACCGTATCTAATAAACCTTTATATATAAAGACATGCCCTCCGGGAATAGCCAAAGCATTCATTTGATCCTGATCAATGATATAAAACTTATAGTTAAGGTTGCTGCGATGACTCACCTTTGCTAAAGACACACCGATATCTTTAATATAATTGATTCGCTTCTGATCATCAAGAAGTTTATTTTCTTTAATAAATTCATTAGCCATGGCGTCGCCCCAGGAAATCTCTCCTTTTTCATCAAAAAGATACCATTCCTTTTTACCGGTTACCGGATTATAAACTGAGACACATCCAGTTGAGAAAATAATAAAAGTTAAAAAACCAAACCAACTAATCTTAATCCAAAATTTGTATCTCATAAGGGGTATTCACAATAATTTCCGGACCATTATACTCTCTAATTCGGCCGGAAACTTCAACTATTTTATTTCGATAAAAAGTTATAGGATCTATCTTCTGTTGAGTAAACGCACTAAAAGCGTTGTTAAAAATAACTACAGTGAAATCATGCTTATAGTCACCGCCGAAATTTAAGAATAGACACTTAGACGATTTGTAGGTACTGAGAACTCTTCCCCGAACAGTCCTTATTTGACCAATATATTTATAAGCCTGTTCCTGGTCTATAACTTCGTAGCTTTCCCAAAGCCCTTGTTTTTTTGCCCGGGCTTGCTTTTGTAAGCTAACAAATTTATCGACATATTTTACATTAGGTGGATAGGTGTAAAGCACCGCCAACCCTTCTTGAATCAATTTAGCATTAACGAAAGTATCTCCGATAAAGCAATAGCCTAGTAGTCGACCGTACTTATCCTGTTTTTCTAAATCAAACTCTATTCTTACAGCCTTTCCCTCTACTAATTTTCGGTTATATTCTGTAGCTTCTAACGAAAAAGGTTGAGGATCGTAGATAAATTTTCCATCTTTTTTGCTTCGTACTTCAGGAGTATCAAGTCCGATATAACGCAAAAGTTTCCCGTTAGAAAGCTTGATCGTATCACCATCAATAACTTTTGAAACAAAGATTTGTGAATAATCCGTAGGAATTCCCGTGCAGGCAATTAAAAAAAGGGCTAAAAAAAGAAGTTTTTTCTTCACTATAAGTCTTCAACAATCTTAAAAAAGACTTTTTGTGCAAGCTGTGGCTTAGGAAGGAAATTTCTTCGAGCAGAAACCTTTAAGCGTTGACTCTCAGGAGTAAGCGTATTTATCTTTATCACTACGCTGTGATCAGAAACTTTAGCCTTAATCATCCCCTTAGATTCATTAACAACTAATATTTCTGCCTCCATCACCTCTAGGGTATCTAAACAAATATCCCAAAGTATCCGGTATTCACTTTTTACAGTACCATTGGCTGAATCATTGCTTATGCCATAACCGGTAACTACTCCGGCAGCAATCAAGGCCGGTACGCATCCGGCTAACAACAATATACCCACCATTAGGGAAATTATATTTTTCATAATTTATTCTCTTTCGTATTTACTATACCAAATATTTTTTTCTTTTGCAAGCTATAATCATAAAATATCTCACTCATTCGATGATGACCTTTAAATGCTTAAGGCTTTTAATAAGTTGCTGATGATTTTCAAATTGAATACAGTTAAGTCCAAGTTTGCTTGCCTCAATTATTAAATCCTGACGATCGTCAATATAGATTATGTCTGAAAACCGGGCCCCAGAGATATTGCTTAAAGTCTGATAGATCTTAAGTTCTGGTTTAACTGATTTAACTTCATAAGACAAAATCAACCGATCAAAAAGAGAAAATACCTGTTTGTATTCTTGGTAAAGATATTCAAAATGAAGCTGATTAATATTAGAAATTAGATATAAAGGATATTGACCTTTAAGTAACTTAACTAATTCAATAGTCTCAGTAATCGGTGAAAATATTTTACACCAAACATCAACAAATTCAGAATAAGAAAAATTAATACCGAATTCATCACAAAAGTTCTTATGGAACTGCTCGCCGGAAACTAGACCTTTTTCAAAAGGAATAGTAAAGTTTTTATCATAAAGCGAATAAATAACCTCTGAAATAGACAACTTCATCCTGTCTTTAATCTTATTCAGAGCTAAAGTATAGTCAAACTTAAAAAGAACATTGCCGAGGTCAAAAGCTAAAATTTTACTTTTATTTTCCATAGTACAGTTTTTCAGCACTGATAATAAGACTTTTTTTGGCCTCGAAATGAGGCTTAAATCCTAAAGATTCTATCCTTTTTAAGCTGTATATTCGATCTTTCAAAAAAAAGCTAATTTTTTTACCTATACCTGGTAAATTAAGCAATAAAAGTTCGGTTAATTTAAAAAGCCTGCCCGGAGGTTTTGCGCCTATCCCCTTTGCCAAGGCTTTGAAGATATCTTTAACCCTTAGGGCTTCTTTATCGGCAACAAAAAAAGAACCTTTTAAGAATTCATCACTCTCTAAGCAAAACAGCATCGCCGAAACAACATTTTCAACATAAGCAAGATGAAGTATATTTTCTCCTTGATTAATTAAAGGCAGAAGCCTTGCCTTAAGCAACTTGAGTAGAAATTTTAAAGCATGGGGCTCATCCTCGCCATAAACTATTGGCGGTCGGAGTATGGTTATGGCTAAGCCTTTATTTCGAAATTCCAAAGCAACTTTTTCAGCCTCAATTTTAGACTCACCATAAGCATTAGTAGCTGCGAAAGGTAAATCTTCCCTCAAGGGAAGTTCAGTATTTCCGCTAATAACGGCAACCGAGCTCAAGTATACCAACCTCGACACTCGATGCTCTAGGCAAATATCACAAACATTCCTTGTGCCTTGAACATTAACCTGGTGCAGTTTTTTAATATTTTTATTCTCAACATAGGCTGCACAATGAAAAGCAAGGTCAATCTTATACCCTTTAAGCTTAGCTAACGACTTTTTATCGGTGATATCGCCATAAATAAGCTGAGCCCCTAACCCTTCAAGTAATTTTGCTTTTTTCGGATTACGAACAAAACAAAAAACATCATATTTTTTATGATGTAGCAACTCACGTACTAGATGTCGCCCGATAAATCCAGTTGCCCCAGTAACTAATACATTCATAGCCCCTCTATTTCTCCTTGACGTTGGGTAAGAATTTTATTTATTTTCTGCATATCAACTTCAGATATTGTCCAACCTAAGCCACCTAAGTTATCTTTAACTTGTTCTAAGTTCCGCATACCAACGATAGTTGAAGTAACCCCCTTCTGGCTAAAATTCCAATTTATCGCTAGTTGAGTTAATGTCTTTTTGTAATTAACGGCAATGGTTTTTAACTGACTAAGTGCTTCTTTATTTATCGAAAAAAGCGGTTCTCGCAAATGTCTTTTTTTCATTTTTCTATTAGTATCATTAGGAATTGAAACCTTATCGAAAAAAAACTTACCAGTTAATAAACCACTATAAAGCGGTGCGTAAGCTATTACCGCTATATTATTTTTTAGACAAAATGGAATGATCTCCTCTTCGATACCACGATTAAACATGCTGTATTCGGGTTGTAAACAATGTAGTGGTGCATATTTCATAAATTCGCGCATTTGAGCAACTGAATGATTACTTACACCAATGGATTTGATAATTCTCCGTTGATATAATTCATAGATCACCTCGGCGGTTTCGCCAATCGGTATATTAGAATCAGGCCAATGGACTTGGTAAAGATCAAAATAATCAGTTTCAAGACGTTTACGTGATATATCTACCTCTTCTAAAATCCTTTTTTTACTAAGATTATGTAAAATCTTTGGCCCTTCCCAGGAAAGACCGACTTTAGTAGCCAAAACTACCCTTTCACGAAGTTTCCTTTTTCTAATAAAAGCTCCGATGATCCTTTCTGAACGACCCTTACCATATATCGGCGCAGTATCAATAAGCGTAATGCCACTAGAAATAGCTTTATCTAAAACCGCTACTGAGTTAGCATCTTCCTGAGGCCCCCACCAACTATCGCCGCCAAAAGACCAAGTGCCTAAAGATATTGGTAAAATAGCTTGATCCAATCCTTTTATTTTTCGATAATCCATATTTATTTTTTAATTTAAATTTTTATCTTAATGCCGTCGGCAATAACTGTTGGTTTTAAAAAAACAAAATCCAAATGAGACGGGCAACTTACACGGCCACCAAAAGATTTATTATTGCCAAAGGCAATGTGAGCAGTGCCCAAACTCTTCTCATCTTCAAGAATGCTTCCAGTTACCTTCGCCTTAGGATTAAGACCAATGCCCAATTCAGCGACGTTAAGAATCTTTCTACCGTATAAATGCACTAAAGGCCTCATCTTTGCTATCGGAACATTCTCAGCATAACCATTTTTTATTTTTATTTTAAGCGACTTTTTTAATTTACCAAGAAATGGAGCACTGCCATCAATAACTAACTGCCCATTAGCAGTTCCCTCTAGAGGACTAATACAAGCCTCACCGGCCGGTAAATTTCCGAAAGCACCGGATTTTATATATAAGCCGTTATCACTAAAACCGCGCCGACCCTTAACTGACATTGTTAAATGAGTTCCGGCTTCAGTGTAGACTTCAATCTTTTTTGCTTTAGTCAAAGAATTGGCTAACTTTGTTGTTTTTTTTGCCAAATTTGAATAATTAAGACAAATAGCGCGATTAAGCATCGCCAGAGTTACCCCCGGAAGACTCCCAATGCGCGTCCCATACTTTTTAGAAGCAATTTTACGAGCCTTAGTGTGAGAAAGGGACATCGAAGTAAATAACAATGCGGCATCGGCTTTCTTTAAGGCTTCAGCGACCACAGCCGGAGGTTCTTGGCCGTGCATTTGGCGAGGTTTAATCAAAAAACAACTGCTTTCTATCCCTTGTGACTGCGCTAAACGATAGAACTCATAAGCAAGTTTACAAAGCTTATCATCACACACAATCAAAAGCTCTTCTGATTTTCTCAAACCAAGACATTTTCTCGTTATGGTTTTGACGATTTGCTTTTTCACTAAATTTAGTGTTAGTCGAAGGCTTGAGAAATGCCGTAGGCTGCAGCAGCTGAGATGCCGGCTCCGATAAGAGCGCAACCCTGCATAAGCGGTAATAATACTAAAATTGAAATGATAACAATTCTTTTAATCATCCTCTTTTCCTCCTTTAAATAATTATATCACAAGATATGCTCTAGAAAAAGAGATCTCTTTCGCCTTCTTTAATCCTTCGATAATAACTCATGAATTGGTCAAAAACCTGAGGGATGTTTTTGCGGACTTCCTCTATTTCTTTCGTGATTACTTTCTCAGCTATATTTTTAGTTTCCTCGCTGGCAAAATCATCTAACCATTCACGAAAAGTTAAAACAGCATTTAATTTACAAAATTTACCTTCTTGACCAGTTTTAAGTAACTCCATAATGCATTCACCCGTTCTGCCGCAGCGATAACCAGCAGTACAAAAAGAACTGATTACCCCCATTGAGGCAAACTCTCTAATCATCTCATCTAGGCTACGAGTATCAGCCAAAATAAATTGCTGTCGGGGGCTGTCTTGAGTTTTACTCTGATCGCTGTATGAACCAATTCCTATTTTGGTAGAAGCATCAGTTTGAGTTATTCCTAGCCTGATTGAATCTCTCTTCATCTGAGGGGTTTCCCGACAAGTAATAATTAGACCAGTATGAGGCACAGCCAGTCTAAGCACAGTAATTAACTTTTTAAACTGCTGATCCGAAACCTTATATTTTAAATTATCATTAAAAGGCGTGTTTTCTGCCGGTTCAAGGCGTGGAAAAGATATCGTATGAGCTCCGACACCAAATTTATCCTCTAATTCACGATTATGCGCAACCAAGCTCATTAGCTCAAACTTCCAATCGTAAAGCCCAAATAAAACACCCAAGCCAACATCATCAACCCCAGCCTCAAAGGCACGATGCATCGCATAAAGTCGCCAGAAGTAATTTCCTTTTATTGTAGTTGGCGGATGAATAGTTTTATAGGTGGTCTTATGGTAAGTCTCTTGGAAAACTTGATAGGTACCAATTCCGACATCTTTTAGACGACCCAATTCCTCTATCGATAAGGGCGGAGCATTCACATTTACCCGACGAATCTGACCAACGCCATTTTTGGTTTTCTCCCGAACATTATAAATAGTACGAATTGAATCAACCATGTAATTTATATCATTCGAAGGATGCTCTCCATAAACGACAATTAAACGTTTATGACCAATCTTACCAGCCAAAACAGCGGTTTCCTTCTCAACCTGCTTTAAGCTTAAGACTCGGCGTTCACTCTTTGTGTTAGATCGTCTGAAACCACAATAAAGACAATCATTAACACAATAATTCCCAAGATAAAGCGGAGCAAAGGTGACGATTCGATTGTCATAAACCTTTCGCTTCACCCTTAAGGCGCATTCCTTCATCAATTCTAATGTTTTAGAATCAGTTACCCTTAAAAGGGTTGCCGTCTCATCAAGAGTTAAAGTTTTAATCGCTAAGGATTTATTTAAAATGTCTTCGACTTCTTTGGAATCAGGCTCCTGAGTGCATGATAATTTCGTAAAGATTTCTTTCTGAGGAATAAAATCCTTACCCTCAATCATATAACGCTCAATTTGGTCGCGCTTTATACGTTGAGACTCCCAACTCTGAAATTTATTAGTCTTAATTAACATCTAACTTCCCTGCTTTACAAAAAATATTAAACTCTCTAACTCACAAGCCATATCAACGTTAGAAACAAATATATTATCAGGAACTTTCAAGGCAATTGGAGCGAAGTTAAGTATTCCCTTAATATTTGAATCGATTAACTGGTTAGCTATGTCTTGAGCTACTTCAGGCGGCGTAGCTATTATTGCTATTTTTATTCCATCTTTTTTAATCATTTCACTCAAATTATCAATAGCCTGAACTACGATACCTTTTTTTGTTTTACCAATCTTTTTCTGATCATTATCAAAAATTGCAGTAATTTTTATATTAAACTTTGAAAAACCATCGAACCCCAACAAGGCCCCACCGACTCTACCTAGGCCTACCAAAGCAATATTCCAATCAATATGGGTTCCGACTATTTTTTGGATTTGTCCAATTAAAAAATCTACGTTATAGCCCACACCGCGCTTGCCAAATTCACCAAAATAAGACAAATCCTTTCTAAACTGAGACGGAGTTACGTTTAAAAACTTAGTTATTTTATCCGAAGAAATAACTTCAACTCCCTGCTTTTTTATTTTTCGTAAGTTACGTAAATACAGAGTAAGCCTTCTGATCGTTTCCAAAGAAAAATGTTTCTTGTCTTTACTGTTTTTCATCAGATACTCTAGTATCCCGAGCTATACCTAAATCGGTAGGCGCCCGGCCTAAAGATTTAAGTAAATTAATAGTCTCAGTAATCTGATCATTAATCTCCGCTTCGCCATAGGCCTTATTAGGATAAATTGCATAATACTTTCGATATTTACGCGGAGTTAAATTGAGCATTACCGAATTTCCACCCGAAGACAATCCTTTCTTGCGTGCCTCTAAAGATAAGGTCTCAAAGGCTGTGGTTATAAGAATTTTAGCCGCTTCTGGATCGATTAAACGAGCCAAAGCAAGGTTTTTTAAAACTTCTTCTTCAGAAGGAGCTTTGCAATTGGCCAAGAGACTATTCGGGTGAGGCAAAAATGGCCCAAATGAGTACATCTCAGAGCCCAAAGCCTTAGTTAGATAAATATCATTTATCGTATCTTGATTAGTTTGACCAGGCAAACCAATCAAGGCACCAGTCATAACTAAATACCCTAATTCATGGGCTTTTTTTAGATGATCCAGGCGACTATCTAAAGTTTGGCCAGGATGTAATTTCTCATAGATTTTAGGATTTGAAGTTTCAAAACGCATCAACAATGCTCTTGCCCCAGCCTGATAAAGCTTAAGCAATCCATCAAGCCCGACTTCACCAAAGCTTATACAAATCAAAACTGGAACCGTTTCTTTAATTTTTCTTATAATTTCCGCTAGATCATCTATGCTATAGTGTGGGTCTTCTCCCGATTGCAAAACTAAAGCCTGGAAACCATACTCTTTAACGGCACCAACTGCCGTCTCAATGATTTCCGCCGCTGACATTCGATAACGCATAAGATTCTGGTTGTCAGCTGAAATACCACAATATTGACAACTCTGCTTACAAAAATTAGATATTTCGATTATCCCATGAATACAACATGAATTTTTATGGTACTTTTGACGCAAAAAGTTAGCGGTTCGATAAAGAATATCTTGAGCCTCAGGCTTATCTAACTTAAGTAAATAAAATAACTCTTCTTTACTCAATTGAATATTTTCTAAAGCTTTATCTAAAATAAGACTTAGCTGCCTGTCGATATTTTTTTTGCTAAGATCCAAGCGAGACAATCGTAAGTCCATATCCTGAAGTTCGAAAAAAAGCTCATTCCAAGCTGCCAAGGTCTCCTCAGCCTCCTTTGGG
Organism: Candidatus Omnitrophota bacterium; assembly: GCA_021735655.1. NCBI lineage: Bacteria > Pseudomonadati > Candidatus Omnitrophota > Candidatus Omnitrophota bacterium. Next base: position 287,859 of record JAIPGM010000002.1, read on the forward strand.
GAAACTTTTTTAATTACAAACCCGCCTTGAGCCGACACATAATCACCGGGTTTGATATCATAAAACTCATTGATTGCTTTTTTTTCTTCACCAAAGTAATCAACCAGAACGGTTTTCCCAACTATTTCTTTTACCTTGCCAGGTATTGCATAACACATAACAAACTCCAATTTTACTCTACATCAAACGATAGCACCTGTATCACTGTTCCCGGGAAAAAAGTTAGCTCTAGCTCAGCCTTAGCACAAGGAGTCCCCTCAGCTAAAATTTTAAAGGTTTCTCTAAATGAATCCTCCTTGATCCCGTTCAGCTCACCGATTTTTATATGTATCTTAGACACTACCTTTGAGCCTTCTTTTTCAGCGTGTTCACAAATTCCTTTAATCAATGGTTTTATGATATGGGTTTCGTGCATGTTTTTACCTCAATAATTAAATTAGTTAATTCCTTTAATGTTTTAGCAACACTTTGTGAAATCTCATCACCAAACTCAAGAGTTTTCGGTTGCACCCCTAAAAGAAAAATATCAGCTTCGGTTTCTTTACCCAAAAAATCTAAAAACATCCTTGGTGATAAATCATGAGTAGTGAATCCCGATTTCACGATATCTTCCTTAACTAAAATCTCATAATCTCCTGGCTCTTTACCAAGATCAACAACATCAACTATTAAAATCGTATTTGGACGTTCTTTGGTTATTTTGCCAATATAGTTTTCTGGTGCTGAACCAACATCAATACAGGTTGCATCCACTTTCTGGTAAACAGTCTCAATGAACTTAGGACCGAAAGCATCGTCACCACGCATAATATTTCCTACCCCAACGATAACGACTTTCCCTTTAAAAACATTCCGAAAAATATTATTCATAGTGTAAAATAAAATTTAAATGAAACTGTCTTAGTTGATATTACTCAGCAGTAAGGGTGGTTTCACGTCGACAGCGGGCGCATAGAATCTTAACTCGATCAGAACGCCCATCATCCCTTAAAGCTGAAACAATATTTTCATCTACAATACCAAGACTTTTAAGATGGGAAAGATAAAGCGTAGGACTTGAGTAGGTAAGCTCACCTAATTTTTGAGAAATCCATTTAAGGTGATCTTTGCAGGCTATTACATCGCCGCAAACTTCACAAAGTTGTAGTTCTTTTTCTATTTGTTCTTGGGCTTGAGCGCGGTCAAAAAATGATAACTCCCAATCAGTAGATAACTTAATACCTTGCTTATCAGCCAAACAGGCTGCTTCACACTGTCCACAAAAAATACAAGTATCAGTATAATGAATCATCAGCCGCTTAGGATCATCTTTATTTTCAGTAATATCCTTATGAGAAATCGCTTCAACTGGGCAAACCTCTTCACAACCGCAACAACCAACACATTTTTGATCATTAAACTTCGGCTGACCGCGAAAGTTAGGATGAGCCACATGGGCCTCTTTAGGGAACTTTGACGTGTAAGGCCCCTTAATCAATGCCTTGATTGCTTCAACCAACTCTCTTAATTTTGGCAACTTCATAAATTTATCTTAAAAAAGAAGCGTAAAACGTAGTCTAGACTCAATATTCTTGAATCACCCGTGGCTAAAACTTTTCGTCTACGTTTACGCTTCTCCTTCCTTATCCTCTTTATATTTATCAATTACACTACCTTCCCAAAGTTTAACCCCGGCCCGATGGGCTCCTCTGGCTACAGCATGGGCAGCTACCGGCGAGGTTAACAAAAGAAAAACCGCACAAAGAAGCGCCTTAAAGCCCGCGGCAATAAAGCCAACAATTAAAAATGTTCCAAAAAGAATACTACAAGTTCCTAAAGTAACACACTTGGTGGCTGCTTGAAGACGATTATATACATCCGGAAGTCTTACCAAACCTAAGCAACCAACTATATCAAAAGCTAACCCACCGGAAATGAATATCAAACCAATAATATCACTCATCAAACCCTCTTCCCTCTAAATATTTCGAAAGAGCTAAGGTGCTAATAAAACTTTGAAGCGCCCAAGCAATTCCAATATCCAGATACCAAGATCTTCCAGTCGAAATAGTTAAAACTGCACAAAGCCCCACAATCATAATCCCTAAAATATCAATCGCTACAATTCTGTCGGCTCCGGTAGGACCTTTAGCAATACGATAAAGCGCCAGTACACATCCTAGAATTAGAATGTAAAGTGCCCTCCCAACAAGACCACTATAGACGAGATTTTCAGGAAAAAGAAAACCAAAAGGCCTAAAAATAATTAAGCCTAAAACAATACTAAGGGTAGTTGCTCCAAACAGCCAATTTAACATCTTTTTGCTTTCAGCTTTTTTCTTTTTAGCCATAGTAATTATTCAAATATTTTTCTTAATATTTTCTCAAACCGCTCAATAATAACTTTGGTAGCAGCTTCAGTCTGAGTTTCCTTCACGTCAATCCAATGTACATATAAAACACCATCATCCTTGTCAATATCTACAGTTAAAGTTCCTGGAGTAAGTGTTATTGAATTCGCTAAAAATGTAAGCGCTGTATCTGTCTTAAGCGTAGTTTTCACCTTAACAATGCCAGGTTTTATCGGTAAATTAGGATGTAGAATCCTGTAGGCAACATCAATATTTGCTTTAAAACACTCCCATAGAAATCTCGGAAGATAATAAACAAAAAAATACCAGTATCTCAAAGGGTGCTTAAGGACATGAGGACGTTTTACAAACAAATCTCCGGTTAAAAAAGCACAAAGAGCGGCTGCGAATACACCAATAGCTAGATGCTGCCAATCCGGTACCCAGTTCAATAAGCACCATACAACAAAGGCAACTAAAAATAAAACTATTTTTCTTTTCATTGGACTGCTCTGATAATATTTATTGTGTAGTTTTTTGTGCCAAGCAAAACCCCAGAGGCTTTAAGCAGGAATTGTTCTCTTATCCCCGGAAAAAATAAAAACCCACCTAAAAGGCAAACTAAAACTAAGATAATCATCGAAGCCTTCATGAAAGCAGGCACTTCAGTAATATTTTCCCACTGTTTCCTAAGATTTCCAAAAAATGCATACTTCATAACCTTGGTAAAAGAAGCAAGGGTCAAAATACTAGCCAACACTGCCCAAAAACCATACCAATACTGGTTGGCCTGAACACAAGCAATAATAATAATTAACTTGCTCCAAAAACCATTAAACGGCGGAATTCCAGCGATTGACATAGAAGCTCCAAAAGCAGTAGCTGAGGTAACTGGCATTCTTTGACTTAATCCCCCCATTTTTTTTAAATCTCTGGTTCCGGTTGTGTATTCAACAGCACCAGAATTTAAAAAAAGAAGAGATTTGAATATTGAGTGATTGAACAAATGGAATAAGCCTCCGATTATACCTAAAGGAGTGCCCAAACCTATCCCCAAAATAACATAACCAATCTGGCTTATTGAATGATAGGCAAGCAAACGTTTCAAATCCCACTGTCCGATAGCCAAAAATACACCAACCACCATTGAGAGCGCACCGAGCGCCATCAAAATCATTGAAAGCTGACTATTCACACCTAAAATATTAAAGAATATACGGCAAAGAGTGTATACTCCTAATGATTTAATCAATACCCCAGAAAGCATAGCTGATATTGGAGCTGGTGCTGAAGGATGAGCATCAGGAAGCCAGGCATGAAACGGCACCAAAGCTGCTTTTAAACCAAAACCCATAAGAAACAATACACTTACTAATATTAAAACATTTGGGCAGTCGGCTTGAGACAAAACTAAACCCATATCAGCCATATTTAGGGTTGAAGTGCAACTATATAGAAATACAATACCTAAAAGAATAAATAATGACCCTACGGTACTCATCAGGGCATATTTAAAGGCGGCTTCAAGCTCATGGCGTTCAGTTCCAAAAGCAACCAGAGCATAACTAGCAACAGAGGCAATCTCTAAAAAAACAAAAAGGTTAAATATGTCGCCAGTTATCAAAACCCCGTTCATCCCTCCCAACATCAATAGAAATAAGGTGTAAAATTTCCATTTAGCGGTGAACTTTTCCATGTAGTTAATTGAAAAAAGAGCTACACAAAAAGCAACTAAATTAACCGTAACTAACATAAAACTAGTTAGACCGTCTAAGACAAAAGTTATCCCGATTGGCGGCTTCCAAGATCCAGCAGCATAAACCAACACTCCATGCTCAGCCACAAGTTTTACACTGTAAAGCGACAAAAATAAAAGAGCTGTTGTGCATAAATTACCAATTAAATCCGGCAGCCATTTACTTTTTTTACCAAACAAAACAGTTAAAAAGGCACCCGAAAGACAAACTACAACAAAAATTGGTATAATATTAGAACTCATATCTATCCCCGCAACTCTCTAATTTTAGTAATATCAAATGTTTGATACTTTTCATAAATTCGCATAGCGATTGCAATAAGCAAAGCTGTTGATGCCAAACCAATAACAATTGAAGTCAAAACTACTGCCTGAGGTAAGGCATCGACCATATTATTAATTGTTGTGTCTGGTGAATATATCGGAGAACGCCCCTTTATCCGATAAGCAACTAAGATAAATAAAAGATTTACTGCATATTCAGCGATGATAACACCAATAATAATCTTAATTATATTACGTTTACGTAAAATACAATAAAGACCAACACAAAAAAGCACCAAACAAAGCAAGTAGATCATTTTCCTTCGGTTCCTCCATCAAATTTAAGCAAAGTAAGGGCAATAAATATAGCAAACAAACCGGCCCCGACCTTTAAACTAATTGCAATATTACAAAGTGGAATAATCCCAGCTGAAAAAAGTCTAAACGGCTCCCCCTTAGGAAGAAAGTTTAAAAAGAAATACCCACCAGTAAACCCCAAAAGGGCAATTGCTAAAAACATTATTGCTCCAAAACCTTCAAAAAAAGAAATAGCTTTCTTAGGCATTCTTTTTAAAGCCGCGTCTTTACCATAAGCAAGCATTAAATGAATAAAGCTGAGTGCAATAATTACCCCTCCGGCAAATCCTCCACCGGGGGAAACATGACCATGAGAAAGAATATAAATACCAAAAAGAAGTATTATGCCCACGGTAAGACGAGTAATTGTCTTAACGATTACCGACATTCCCTTTTCATGCTCTTTGCTCATTTATTCATCCTCTGGGTCTACTTTCTCATTAATTTTTTTACGCCCGACCCTGCGCACTAGGGTTAAAACACCTATTACTGCGGTAAATAAAACTGTAGCTTCACCTAAGGTGTCATAGGCTCGATAATCAAGAATAACTGAAGCAACAATATTAGTTGCTCCGGTCTTAGCTAAGCCTTGCTTAAGATAAGTATCGGCCACCCGCATAATTGGATAACCAAAACGTGGCAAATCACCAATTGCCTTATAGGCTGCAAATAAAAATAAACTAACAAAGCCTAAAATAATTGAGGTATTAAGTAACCATCGACCACTAGTTGAAAAAGGTAAATCTTTTTTTAAAGTTGCCCGAATCAAAATGATTAAACATAATATCTCAACTACTAATTGAGTAATTGCAACATCGGGAGCTTTGAGAATAATAAACGTTATCGAAAGCCCTAGCCCTACGGCACCGACGGCAATAACTGAGGAAAGCAGATCTTTAAGCTCAACGGCGACAATTGCCCCAACAATCATAAAAATTAATAAAATATATAGCTCAAACATATTTAAGTTACTTTAAAAGTATATAAAAAAGTATCCCCATACCTAAAAGACACCAGGACAAATAAGTAGATAAAATGCCATTATGCAAATAACGCAAAATACTGTTAAAGCCAAAAGTAATTTTACTACCGACTTCATAAATATCGAATAATTTCTTATTAGCTAAACTATAGATAACCTTTAACAGGCCCAACTCTTTGATTGTGTTATAAAAATCAGTTCCTGAAACTCTCATCTCGGGATATTTTTCAGTGCTTTCTCCGCCCATAAAAATATTAACCTGGCGACTCTTTGAAACTGTGCCCAAAAGATAAACTATTAGACCAATGACCATGCCAGCAAGAATCAAAGCCGTAGCTAAACTTGCATTCCAGACTCCGGAAAACTCTACTGGCTGCCAAATAACCGGAAAGATAAAAAACTTAAGCGGAAGCCGGTAAGCAAATACACCAAAAACTACACATAGTAAGGCTAAAATTGCTCCCGGTATCCACATCGCTAGCCCAACCTCTTTTTTCTGATCTTTACTGAGTGCTTTTACGGTTGTGCTTTCTTGACCCAAAAATACAGCATGAACAAGTTTCATGAAACTTGCCAAAGTTAAGGCACTTCCAAACATGGCTGAAACTAACCAAACGACCCATAACCCACCACTGTTTTTAGCCGTCTCAATGATACCCTGGTAGATCATCCATTTAGAAACAAAACCATTAAATGGCGGAACCCCAGAGATAGCAAATGAAGCAATCAAAAAAGTAATAAAAGTAATCGGCATATATTTAGCAAGACCGCCAAGTTTATCTAAATTAGTAGTTTTGGTCCTTTTTTCTACAGAGCCACTGGTTAAAAATAAACAAGACTTATAAATCGCATTATTCAGCATATGAAATAGTCCACCGGCAATACCGATAATTGTACCCGTACCAATACCTAAAATCATATAACCAACTTGACTTACCGCATGATAACCAAGGAGTCTCTTTAAGTCATGTTGGACTAAAGCCATCATAACCGCAGCTATAATAGTAAAGCTACCGATAAACATCAAAAATGTATTCATGCTTAAACCTAAACGAAACATTTCCAAGGAAATTCTAATTAAAAGATATATTCCCAAAAGTTTGTCCAAAGAAGCAGGCAAATAAGCCGCAACCGGAGTTGGTGAGTCTTCAGCTGCGTCAGGAACCCAGGTATGAAAAGGCATAGCCCCGGCTTTAGCAAAAGCTCCGACCGCCAAACAAAGATAGGCAAAAGTAGCCACCTTAGAAGTCAATGGTATTGATATTAAATCCATCTCGAATAAACCGGTAAGTTTCCAAATTAAGGCAACTCCCAAAAGCATTAAAGCATCGGTTCCACCAATTATAATAAATGCTTTCTTTGCCGTAGCTGAGCTATTATCCTTTTTACCAAAGCCAATTAAAAGATAAAGAAGCAACCCCAAGAATCCCCAGAAAACCATGAACAGAATTAAATTATTGGCAAAAACCACACCCAAAGAAGCAATCAAAGTAAAAAAGATATAAAGGTAGTAACGTGAAATTCCACGTTGGGCACGCATGTACCCCATCGAATATACAGTTACCAAAATAGAAAAAAACCAAATAAATATTCCGACAAATATCGACAAAGCATCAAATCTAAAATAATTCGCTAAAAAATTCATTTTATGCCTAGTTTACTTTTTATCTTTTCGGTTTTACTTTGTGAAAGGCGAACTAAATCCTCACCGTTATATATTTTTTTACCCTTAGTGTTACGTACCGCCACTCTCTCAGTACAACAATAACAAGGATCAATGGACGCTAAAATTATCGTTGCATCAGAAATCGTCTCGCCAACCACAGTTGCCTTATAGGTCGGTAAATTCATAAAAGTAGGTGCTCTTACTTTGTGACGAGCCGGTCGATTGGTCCCATCGCTTTTCACATAATGAAAACATTCACCCCGCGGCGCCTCAATATGACCGATACCTTCACCTGAAGGAATACTTTTAATCTTAGCATCAATTTCTGTATCCGGAAGGTTTAAAAGGCAATACTTAACCATATCTATCGATTCAAAAGTCTCTAAAATTCTTACTACCGCTTTATCGAAAACATCGCCATTTTTAGTCACAATCATATTCCAGTTAAACTGATCATATGCCCCATAAGGAGAATTTTTACGTAGATCTCTGGCCACCCCCGAAGCCCGAGATACCGGACCGAGAGCACAAAAGTTAATTGCCTCATCCTTAGTGAGGATACCTATTCCTTTAGTCCTAGCATGTAACACCGGGTCATCGATTACTGCCTTTTTAAGCATTTCAAGAGTCGGGATAATCGAATCTATCTTTTTTATCGCAAAAGGTATATCTTCTTTTTTTATGTCTCGCCGAACCCCTCCCGGCTTAAACATAGCATAGTTGTTGCGATTTCCCGAAAGTGCCTCCATAACATCAAGGATTTCCTCACGCAACTTCCAAGCCCACATATAAACAGTATTGTAACCTAAAAAATGTCCGGCAAGACCCAACCATAAAAGATGTGAATGAATACGTTCTCCCTCAGCGATAATTGTTCGGATATATTTAGCCCTCATTGGCACTTCTAGAGGGATAACATCCTCAACTGCCCGAGTATAAGCATAAGGATGACTGGTTGAACAAATACCACAGATTCTCTCAATTACAAAAGTAGATTGGTCGAAGGTTTTTCGCTCAGAAAGCTTTTCAATGCCGCGATGGTTATAACCAATCTGAACATCGATATCAACAACTGTCTCCCCATCTACAGTTAAGCTGAAAAACTCAGGCTCTTCCTGTAAAGGGTGATATGGTCCGATTGGAACTATAGTTCGTTTTCCCATTATAATCCTCGATCTCTAATTGATGAGTCGTCCCACTCTTGATAATCGCGTCTCAAAGGATATACACCTTGTGGCCACTCATCGGGCAAAAGCAACCGCTTCAACTCTGGATGACCGCGAAAATTGACTCCTAACATTTCAGCTATCTCACGTTCAATCCAATTAGCACCTTCAAATATTGGGGCTAATGAATCTATTTCTAATTTGCTCTTATCCAACTTAACCCGGAAAGAAACTACTAAATTTATATCTTCAAAGGTAAAATGATAAAGAATTTCTATATGTTTAAATGTATCTACTCCCGAAGCAATATTGAATCTGGCCCCCAAATTTTTAAAAACATAGGTCGCAACCTTAACAATCGCCTGAGGTTTAATCTCAATATAGACCCGAGTTAAGGTCTTATCGAAAATATCTAAAATATCTTCGTCGAATCTTTTCTTTAAATCTTTAATAACTTCGCTTCTGGTCATTTTGCTTGAGGGTTTCCAGCCCCACTTAATTTATCGATTAACTTAACAACCCCGGCAATAATCGCCTCTGGTTTCGGCGGGCACCCAGGTATATATACGTCTACCGGAATAATTTTATCAACTGGCAAAGGACAGTTATAGCTATGAATAAACATACCTCGCGACAAAGAGCACTCACCAACAGCCACTACTACACAAGGCTTCGGCATCTGCTCATATACTTCTTTAATCCGAGGAATGCACTTTCGATTAGCAGAACCAGTTACTAAAAGCACGTCAGCATGTTTTATGCTTCCGGCTAAAAGCATGCCAAACCTTTCGATATCAAAGCGTGGGGTTAAACAATCCAATATTTCAATATCGCAATTATTGCAACTACCAGTTGAAAGATGAAAAACCCATGGTGACTTGAGTAATGCTTTAAGTTTTATGCTCATAAACCCTTTAAGGCTAAAATAACTGCGATTATAGCAATAATCAACATTGGCCCCCAAAAAAATCTTATTGCCTGATCAATTCTAACTCTAGGATTAGTATTACGAATAACGGTGATCAAGGCAACCAAACCAACATACCTCAACACCCCGTATATAAGATTTAAGCCGTTTAGTCTTAACCCACCAATAAAAGTAATCATTATAAAGAAAGGCAAGACAAAGAACAACATATTTTTCATAAGTTTGTATACCGCAAGCGGGGCTCCCGAATACTCAACTAACGGTCCACCAATAATTTCGGTCTCAGCTTCAGGAATATCAAAAGGCACTAAGGCTAGTTTTGCCTGTACACACATAATAATTACAATAAAAGCCAAAAACCCCGACCAGCTTCCTAAGATTACGCCATTTTGAGCCTGATAAGTGATAATTTCACCTAAACGCAAGCTAAACCCGCTTTGAATAACCGGAACTAAAACCGCTAGAATAAATGGCAATTCATAACTTAAAACTAATTTCATTTCTCGTGATGCACCAATACTAGCTAAAGGATTGCCTGAAGCAAAGCCTCCGATAATTATGCTTATTGAAGGAATAGCCAATAAATAAACTACAACAACAATATCACCAACAAAGGTCCTCAGCGGATTAAAATTATTAAACCAAAGCACCGTAGACACAACAATAACACTCCCTAAACCAATAATCGGAGCGCTCAAAAAACTAAACTGAGAAGCGCCTTTAGGAACCAAAGTCTCTTTTCCAAGAAGCTTCACCAAATCAATAAGCGGCTGTAGGATTGGCGGCCCAACGCGATACTGAACTCGAGCGGTAACTTTACGGTCAACCCAGCTAGTTAACAAACCAATAATGGCGGTTAACAAGAATCCGAAAATAAAAAGATAAACTAAATAAATCATACTTTTTCTCTATCCCAATGAGTAGAATGTACTATTAAATTGTCACCAACTAAAAATGAATCTTTGGTTAATAAATCATCCGAATTTACTAATTTTAATGCTCCGTATGGGCATGATTTTATGCAAAGCGGTTCATTTTTTTTATCTCTTCGATCAAAACAAAAATCACAATTATGAATTAAATAAGGCACATGCTCAGGATAAATGGTTCCGTAAGGGCAAGCATGAGAACAAGTTTTGCAACTTACGCAACGCATATTATGCCTAATCAAAAGGTTGTCTTTTTCGGTTTGTTGTTCCAAAGCCTCAAATGGGCAAGCATTAACACAGTGAGGTTCTTGGCATCTACGACAAACCAAAGCATAAGTTGCCAATTCAGCTACTGAAACTATTCCATTATTTATCGGATCTTGAGTGTGGTAAAAATAGCTGCACTCTAACTTACATTTTTTGCATTCTCCGGCCGCACAAATATCAAGATCAACAAAAAGCCGTTGACCACTATCAGATTTAGCTTCGGTATTTAATTTTCCTTGATGTAGTTGTTCGGCACTTGTATCCATAATAGCTCTAATCCCAAATATTAGGAAAATTCTTTATTTTGTCGTAAGTAAACACTGGTCCATCTTTGCAGGCATAATAAGTCCCTAGCCGACAATGACCGCATTTACCAATTCCACAAGACATATTTTTTTCCATTGAAAGATAGATATTCTTCTCCTTAAAACCCAACTCAAGCAATTTTTTAGTAGAAAACTTCATGGCGATTGGCGGCCCGCAAACAATAGCTATTGCCTCAGGGCAATTCATATCTAAATCATCCAAAATTGTAGTAACAACACCTACGTTACCTTTCCAATCAGGGCTAGCTTTATCAACAGTAAGTCTTAAATTTAAATCATCTCGCTTTGCCCAGCCGGCTATCTCAGTTTTATAGAGTAGCTCCTGTGAGGTTTTACAGCCACCCCGAAAAGACAGCTTCTTAAACTCCCCGCTTCGGGCAAAAAACTCATACATCAAACTACGCAAAGGAGCAAATCCACATCCACCACCGACGACAACGATTTCCTTACCTTTAAATTCATCAATCGGGTAACCAGTCCCAAAAGGGCCTCTCACTCCAATCAAATCGCCTTTTTTAAGCTGATGAACTTTATCGGTAACCTTGCCAACTTTCATTACCGTGACTTCCATTACATCTCTCACTGATGGCCTCGATGAAGGTGTAAATGGCGCCTCACCCACGCCGGGAACAGTTAATTCGATAAATTGACCGGTCTCAAAACCCAAAGGCTCTTTAGGACGAAAACGTATGGTTTTAATCGTTGGCGTTTCGGTTATTACATCAAGAACTTCGGCCTCAATCGATCTGTAAGGATTCTCGATTTTATGCATTATCCACCAACTTCTTTAAGACTTTTCGAATATCAATTTTAGCCGGGCAAGCTGTTATACAACGGCCACAGCCGGTACAAGCATACTCAGCGGCCACCTTGGGAAAAAAATCAAATTTTTTCTCAAACCTATTACGCAATCTCATCCAAAGCCTCTCTCGAGGATTGGCTCCGCCAGCAACCCGAGCAAAATCTTTTATCATACAAGAATCCCAAATGCGTAAACGCTCCATCTTGTCTTTATCTTTTTGATCATACAAAAGAAAACAATGGCAGGTTGGGCAAATTGCATTACAGGCTCCACATTCAACGCAAGTTTTTGCTTCGTCTTCCCAAATTTTAGACTCATAGTTTTTCTGAACCACATCTTTGAAGCTGCTTTGGTCAGGAACGGTATTTTTACTTAGGTTAGCGTTAGCTTCTCCAGTTATTTTTTCACGCTTCTTATCTCTGGTAACAACTAGATCTTCTCGAGTTTGACGAAAAAGAAGAGTATATTGCTTCAGAATACTCTCACCTTTATCGGATCCGCTTTCAACAACAAAGCCATCATCAACCACAGAAAGATTTAGATCAAAATTATCTTTAGGATACGGTTTTAGACCTAAAGCCGCACAAAAGCAAGTATCAATTACGCAAGTGCAATCAGCTGAAATAATAAGGCTATCCTGACGTAACTTTAAATAAAAAGGATCCTGATAATCGGGATTATCAAAAACATAGTCTTGAATTTTAAAACCTTTCAGATCACAAGCCTTGACTCCGACAATAGCAAAAGGCTTACTCGGAGACTGCGGAAGATCCGGACTAAAACCAGAAGCTACCTTCTGACGAGCCTTCAAAAAAAATGATTTTACCGGCTCAAAAGCCCTTACCTCGCCAACAACGAATTCACTAGTCGAGCTATCGAACTTATCGTAAAACCGCTGCTGACCTTTTTTGACCGGAACAAATACCTGATAATCTTTATTTAGGTTTTCAAGAAATTTAGAAAAATTATCGGAAGAGATATAATACATCAGAAGTCCTTGTTCTGTTTATGATTGATACTTAAATTAACCATACTTTGTGATTTTATTCACAAAGTATTAAAGGCTAAATTAACATAAATGCTATAATCTGTCAAATATTTTTTATCTAATCGTTGATTAGGTAGGTTTTTTAATATCTACATAATTCGTTAGGGTCGGGTTAAACTTAGCCAGAAAAAGCATTATCCCCCAAATTATAATCGTAGCTAAAGCAATAACTACCCCCAACAGCAAATCTCTGCCTATATTTTCAGTAACCAGAAATAGTTCACGATTCCAAAGGTGATCGATAAAACCAAATAAGGCACCACCGTAAAACAATAGGGTTAACCACCAAATTTTTACATTTTTACTTTTATACCAAGCTAACGATGTTGCGGCAGCGCCCAGTAAAGATACAGCATAACACATTTAAACACCTCCGTAGTAAAATTAACCTTTTTATAATTAAACTAACGAAACTTTACCAGATTCGAGTCTCATCAAAAATAGTCACTTATCATACCCTAAGTTTTATTTAAAATCAAGAGCGATTTTTCAACTACTTCTTGAGGGGTAATTTTTCCAAGGCAAATAAAATCTTCTTTACAATTATGAGCAAAACAAACCGAACAACCAGAATCCTTATGAAGGTAAGTTGAATTTTCTCCTAAAGGTTTCCAGCGTTTTGGAGAAAGACCAGAATCCTTTCGACCAAAGATAGAAATTACTGGTGTATTAACGCTAGCGGCAATGTGTACTGGTCCAGAATCATTAGAAATAAAAAGACTTGCCCGTTGCAGAATGGCCCCAATTTCAGAAATATTAAGTCTTCCACGAAAATCAATAACCTTATTTTGCTTAGTAATCTTTTGCGCAAAGCTGGCTTCTTTTTTCGAAGTTATAACTACCACCTTAATCTTTAGTTTATCCTGTAGAATTTTGATAACTTCTGAAAAATAATCTTGCGGCCAACGCTTAGAAGGACACGACGCTGAAGGATGAATTACAATAAACTCATCCTCTACTCCCAAATCGGCTTCTTTAAGTAATTTATCTACCCTCTTTTTCGCCTCAACAGATACTGGAAAAAACAACTCCTTATCTTTTACCGGTATCTTTAAATAACGCAAAATATCTAAGGTGTATTCTAACTCATGCTTCTGGCCTTCTTGTTTAGTATGCGGTAACCTTTCACTAAGTGACCAATCCATATTTTTGGCCCAACCAATACGTCTAGGAATAGCAGCAAAAAAAGACACCAGATGCATTCGATTCGTCGGATGCAAAATTAAAGCTAAATCAAATTTCTTTTTTTTCAGCTCCCAAGCAAATTTTATCGTTCCCCAAATACTTTTATGCTTACCATATTTATCATAAACAATAATTTCATCCAGATAAGGATTTCCGATCAAAACTTCTTGCGTGTAGGGACGGCAGATAAAAGCAATGTGCGCCTTCGGATAGTAAAGACGTAAGTTTTTAATTACTGGAGTCGAAAGAATAACATCACCCAATCGATCGGTTCTTGCGATTAGTATCTTTTTGGGTATACCCATTAGCTATTTTCCGATTGTTTTTTCTATTGCCTTAAGCACCTGCTCGGGCTCTATCTCCATCCGCTTGAGCAAAACTTGATAATTCTGTTTTCTCTGCGCTGACGAAGGCGCCATATATTTATTTTTTTGCAAAACCGAATATTTAGCAGACCAGGGTCCGTATCGAACTGGATCACTGTGCCCAAAAAGAGCAACTATCGGCAAGTCGAGATAACTAGCCAAATGCATAATGCTTGAATCAACACAAAGAAGCAAATCAACATAATTTTTGAGTAAGAAATAAACCTCGTTCATTTCAGTTTTGCCAACAAGATCAATCACCCCCGGAAAATATAAAATATCCTTATAAAAATCCCGGTCCTTAGCCACACCAAGAATGGCCACTGAATGCTTAGCAATTAATTCGCTAACTACCACTTTTAAATATTCGTAAGGATATTGTTTGAGTTTTTCTCTGGAAGAACAAGCAATAAACACGGATTTTTTTAACTTTAAACTCTCTAAATTTTTCTTTTTGGACTCCTCAAGGATAAGCTCACTTTTCAATCTCGCTTCTTTAGGGGCAACTTTAGCAATCAGACTTAAAACTTCATCTTTTGCATGCATTCCTTTAGGGAATTTGCGCACGAATGATGTGCTTTTTCGAACCCCTAAAGCAACCGGAAGAAAAGTGTTTTTTAAATCAATCATTAAATCATATTTTCCACGAAGATCTAAAACGAACTTCAATTTTTGACCCCAAGGCCAAAGTTTATTGTAAAGAATAACTTCGTCAATAAAATTATTCTCAAGAAGAAAAGTTTTTGTTTTTAAAGACGCAATTGCGGTTATTTTTGAATCAGGGTAATTAGTCTTCAAGCGATCGAGTGCCGGCAAGCTGACAATCGTATCGCCAAGATTACTAAGAAAATTTATCAGTATACTTTTAACCACAGGACAATTGTTTGGCCGCAGCAGCTGCGACCTCTTCTACGGTTATATTGCTCATACATTTATTATTTAAACAATTAAGATCATAACAAGGAATTTTACAGTCAAAATCTTTTTGGATTATAATAACTTTTCTGCCACGGGGAGCTGTTAATTCCCTTGCTGTGGGTCCAAAAAGAGCTATCGTTGTAACACCCAAAGAAGCGGCTAAATGCGCCGGACCAGAGTCATTAGAAATAAAAAGTTCACTATTTTTTATTAAAGCACCTAACTCCTTAAGGCTGGTTTTACCGCAAAAATCATAAGCCTTAAACTCCATATTTTTTATAACTTCATCGACAATCGACCTCTGATCTTTGGCTCCGATAAAAATTATCGCTGCCCTATGCTTCTTGATTAAAAAATCCGCAAGCCTGGAAAAATTTTTGGCTGGCCAACGCTTCAGCTTCCAATTTGCCGAAGGATTAATCCCAACAATTAAGCTATGTTTTTGTTTTAAAACCTGCAAGGATACGTCTACCTGTTGCTGTGTTTTACGGTCAATAAAAAAAGTAGGTATTTTTTCGTTAATTACTATATCCTGACTCTCAAAAAGATTCAAATAGTAATCCTGTCGATGAAGAAAACCTTGAGGCACTGAAACCGTTTTAGTTAAGAAAAATAAATTTTTGAGTCGCTTGTAACCAATTCGCAAGCTAATACCAGACAACCAGCAAATAATGGCCTTAGTTGCTGAGCGATGTATAAGAAACGCCGTATCAAACTTTTTTTCTTTTAAAAACTTAATAAACCGTAACTTAGCGATCAATCCCTTCTGATTATTTTTCTCATCAAAAACAATAACTTCGTCAATAAATGGATTATCATCAAAAACGCCTCGCACTCGCTCAGGAACCATTACCCCTAAATAAGAAGAAGGAAATTGGTCCTTAATCGCCTTAAAAACCGGGGTAGTCATTAACGCGTCACCTAACCAATTAACCGTAACTATCAGTATTCTTTCCATTATTGCAATACTTAATAAGGATGCTTGGGTTTTCTAAAAATATCATAAAAACCGCTTAATTTAGCCCAAAGCCTTACTCCGCGATCGCGATCAGTGATTTTAATCCTTCGAAGAGTGAACGGAGTTAACTTTTTAGAAAAACCACGATTGGTAGTGCAAGCACATAAATAACCTGCCAATTCAACCTCTTTTAATGTTTGCCGATTATACCCACCAATCGTATAAGAAAAAAATTTAATCGTTTTCGAAAACAGATCCTCTAAGGCTGCCTTTGAATTTCTAATTTCATAGCTAAGCTCATTCGGCCCTAAACTCGGCAAATAAGCCTCGCTTACTGTATGAGAACCAATAGTTATTTTAGGATTCTCTAAGGCCTGGGCGATATCAACTCTTGATAGATAGCTCGGACTATTTAACTTATCGACAATAATAAAAAATGTAGCCGGAAAATTAAATCTTTTCAATACCTCAAAAGCAACCAGATTATCTTTATGCCCGTCGTCAAAAGTTATAACCAATGACTTTTTAGGAACTGGTGCTCCGGCTCGGCGCAAGCGACAATATTCATCAAGCTCAATCACCCGATAACCATGTCTGTCGATATACTCCATCTGCTTAATAAAATTATCCGGAGCAACAGCCGCATAGTTATCTATCCTTTCTGGGTCAAGTGAATGATACATAAAAATCGGAGTTTCGTAGTTACGATTAAGATACCAAAAAAACGAAAAGAAGATAATCCATACAATTAACAAAGGAATAAAAATCTTTTTCATTGCCCAGCCTCCTGATATACTTTTACGGTTTCAGAAACCATACGTTGCAAGGAAAAATTAAAAACGTCCCTATAGGCCTGTTCAACGATTCTCTCTCTCAATTCTTTACCCGAAATAACTTCCTCAATCGCCGAAGCTAAAGCAAAAGGTTTATAGTCATAAAATAAAATTCCATTTTCACCGTTCCTAATAATTTCTGATATTCCTCCAGTATTGTAGCCAACTACCGGAACCTTTTTAGCAAAAGCTTCAACCACTGAATAACCAAAACCTTCTTTTATCGAAGGAGCAATCAATAAATCTACCAGGTCAAGAAACTCCTCGGAAGTAGTTTGAATAAACTTTACATTGCGATTAAGCTCACTAGCCTCTATCGCCTCTTTTAATTCGTCTTTTAATTTACCTTCACCAGACACTAAAAGATAGGCATCCTTATGCCGGGGAAGTAATTTTTTCATTGCTTCAAGAGCTAAAAAATGTCCTTTCTCTTGAGATATTCTACCAAGAATCCCAATTAGATAATCTCCGGATCCAAACCCATACTGCTTACGATTGATAACCTTAGGAGAAAACTCTTCGGCGTCAATACCATTATAAACCACCCGAATCTTTTTTTCACTAATCCCTAAATCATCAACTAAGTGATGCTTTACTTTTTTACTAACAGCAATTGACAGAACTCCCGAAAACGAAAATAATTTTCGAAACAACCCCGGCTTATAGAACCCGTGGAATGCACAAATGTAAGGAACCTGATATCTTTTCTGAATCAAAGCTCCAAGGCTTTGAGTCGCCCGAGTATTAGCATGAATTAGATCAATTTTAGTTTTACGGATTAATCTTTTCAAAACAAAACAAGAAAACAATATTTTAAAACTAAAAATAGCCTTTGTTTTTATTGGAATATATTTATGTACTATGCCAACTTTCACTAATTCCGGAACCCAACTCCCACCGCTTGAAGCCACGAAAACCGTATGTCCTTGTTTAACCAATCCTTTAGCTAAATTTAAAACATAGCGAGAAACTCCACCGGGATTTAGATGGGTCGCTAAAATCAGAATATTCATTACTTAAACAAGCTCCTAAGCTTATTAAATACTTCCTGCGGTGTTATTTTTTCTAAACAAAGTGAACTTTCAGAAAATTTACATTTTGGTTTATAGCAAAAGGAACAAGGTAATTTTTGACAGAAAGTACTAAGGTTACTAGCCTCCACAGTATGCCGACTAGGGTCAGTTGGTCCAAAAAGAGCAACCACTGGTATTCCGATAGCCATCGCTAGATGAAGAGTTGCTGTGTCGGGGGTGATAAAGACTTTAAGCCTACGCAAGGCTTGAGCTAAACCGCCAAGAGTAGTTTTGCCGCAAAGGCTGATTGGCGGAATTTTCAAAGCAGCTTCAATCTCGGTGGCTAGTTTCTTAGACTGTTCTTCACCGAAAAGCAGAACTTTAGTTCCTGGTAAATTTTTTTGAATCAATTCAATTAACCTAACAATATGTCTAGCCGGCCAATTCTTTGAAACCCAACGTGAAGAGGCCGCTATATTGATTCCAATAAGATTAGCCTCGGGTAAATTAACCTCAGCTCGATTGTTAGTTTCCCAAAAAATTAACTTTTTTTCTTTAAGCCTTACGCCCAATAATTCTAAAATTGACTCTTGAGAGCTAAGCGGATCTAAGTTACGTTTACAAGTTATTCGATTGGAGAGCAACTTACCCCAACGAAGACTATAGCCAAATGAGTAGCGTCCAAAACTTAAAAAAGAAATTAAATGCGAAGCATGATTATTCTGAAAATCAATTATATAATCAAAACTCTCGCGACGTAAATTCTTTGAAAGCTTACAAAGATTAGTAAATTTCTTATAATTATCCTCCACGGTAATAATCTTATCGACATAAGGGCACCCGTCTAATAAGGAATAATACTTCCTTGAAGTCAAAAGAGAAATTTTAGCCTTCGGGTAGGCTTGACGAATCGCTTTAAGCGAAGGGAAACTTAAAATAAGATCACCCAAAGAAGAAATTTTAACTACTAAAATATTTAAACCGCTAATCGTGGACTCATAAACTTTTTTGGTCTCATCTAAACATTGCTCTGAAGCATAAAACCGTTCTACCTTCCTGCGTGCGCACTCAGTAAGCCTTTGGGCATATTGCGGATCCTTCACTAGTTGTAAAATAGCTTGGCCTATTGCTTCAGAGTTTTTAGGTTCAACCAAAATACCATCTTTACCCTGTTCAATTATCTCCTTGAATCCTCCAAGGTTGCTTGCAATTACCGGAACTCCACAAGCAAAAGCCTCAATCACCACCCGGCCAAATGACTCCTCAATTACTGAAGGTGCAATCAGGACTCGTGCTTTACTCAAAGCATCTTCGATATCTTTCTTAAAACCAATAAACTCAACATTGTAATTTAAAGAAAAACGGCTTACCAAACTTTTCAAATAATCCAAATATCTTAGCTTAGATTTATCGGCCGAACCTATTATTTTTAACTTAAAATAAGGATTAAATCGCACCACTCGCCTAAAACCCTCTATCAAATATTCATAACCCTTAGTCGATGAAATACGCCCAATACTAACAATCAAATTACTTTGAGCTCTACTCTGATAATCACAAAAGTTAAACTTAGCTAAATCTACCCAACGTGGTATAACTTTAATCTTCTCGTCACTAACCCCAAACTGTTCCTTCATATGGCGAGCAACTACTTTGGAAGGACAAATAACATATTTACCCCAGCCCATAACATCACTAGACAAAGGGCTTTTGTAAACACCGTGAGCCGTGGTAATAAAGTGGGTCTGAGTTGTCCGTGTTGCAAAAAAGCTTATCCAGGCTGGCACGCGGCTTCGAGCATGAACAATATCAATATTTTCTTTACGAATAATCTCTCTTAATTTTCGTATATAGAGCAAACTAAAGATAGATTTCCTATGCACTGGTAGTTTATAGTGAGTAATACCTTGCTTTTCTAGCTCCTCAACGAGTCTCCCTCCGGAGCTAACCACAATATTGTCCACCCCGCGGTCCTTAAAATATTTTACTAAATCGATCACTCCCCGCTCGATACCACCAATATTCATAGCTGGAAGAATCTGCATTATGCGCATTAAATTAACTCCTTTAAAGCAAAGGCTAGCTTCTCTTTATTCTTTAAAAACATATTCGAAGAGCGCAAGGTTATTGATTCTAAGTCATAGGGTGGCTTGAGAAAATTAATCTCATCCTTTATCGAATCTAAAAACACTTTATGCTTATCATCTTCAATGCCCAGCCAAACACAAACAGTAAACGGATTAATTGAAACACTTTCTGATATCATTGAAATACTATCATTGGATACAAAAGCAATATCCGCTAAAGCATTAAAACCTTCAAAAACAAAATCGAAATTAGCTTGACTTGCCCTGACCCAAGCCTCGGTGTGAGAAAAATGATTAAACTCTTGCTGTAGATATTCCTCAACCTCCTTAGGCGTACGCCGTGAGCTACTTAAAATGATTTTATAATTATTTTTCTCAGCAAATATTTTCAATCCAAACACGAAAGACCTTAAGTTTGTAAAAAACTCTTTTCCGTCTAACAATGGTCCACCGACAAAAAAAGAAATCTTTTTTTCTTCACTTAGTTGAAAAATACTTTTACATTTATTAATTTTATCAGTTAAATTTTCAGGATAGCAAAGTGCTCCTTTAATTGACACTGCTTGTGGGCTACGAATTCGATCATGTTCAGGAATAACTGCTAAATCAAATTTTCGCAATGGCACGTTGGGACGTAAAATAACCGCTGACCTTGCACCTAGATATGAAGCCAGTAACTTATTAACTGGAGCAACAATGCTTCCAGTGCTTATTACAATATCCATGCAAACGCTATCTAAAGCCTGCCAGCTCTTTTTATCAACCAACAACGAAAGCAACCTTCCGGCAAAAACCATATTTGATCCGATACAAGTTGCTAAGATATCGGCAATAAATCTATGCACTTGGCTACGGTAAGTAATTTTAATCACTTGGCTACGTACCGGGTTTTCTCCTTCTTCCAATATTTTAAGTAAAGCTTTGGACTGCTTAAGGTGACCAATCTTACCATCGCTTAAAATTACAACATCGCGATTTATCTTGCGCTTGAAGCGTTTATAATACCAAAAATATTCCCAGGGGTACTTTCTCAAATAATTTTCATAAATCTTATATAAAGATCTCAGAACTTCCTTATCGTCCCTACCAACAACATCAATCGGCTTTCCAATCTCGCTTACATGATAAAAACGTTCCTTGCGATAACAAAAATCAGGAAATATTTTTTTATTAAACTTTTTAGCTAAATATACCGACCCCCTCGGGGTAGGAACTAAATGAGAAAAAAACTCAACTACCGGTGCATCTTTTTCAGCGCCATGATCAATAACTATGCCGATTAAATTCTTCTGCTTTAAATAGCGAATTAATTCCTTTAGGGAAAAAACTACATTGATTTTACCGTCCTGACGTACTTCATTTAAAAAACGGTCCAGCTCTTTATTTTTTTGTTGCTTGGCGAAAACAGCAAAAGTATGCTTATGAGCGAACAAAGATATTGCTGTCTCCCAATTTCCGGCATGGATTCCGACAAAGATACCACCATCAGCAGTAAGGTTTTCCTCTCCTTTTATCGTCACATAAGGATATATCCTAGAAGCAATAAGATTTTCAATAACATCTAAAGCTAAATAACAAAAACTCCGCTTAAGAATTGAATGTACCTCTGAATAAGATTTCTCAGGAAAGGCTAATTTTATGTTTCTAAAAGCTACCCGCCGCTTGCGTGGATGGTAATAAAACCCAAGTCCGATCGTTTTTCCTAAAAACCAAATAATCCAAAGTGGCGTTTTTAATAATATTTTTTGCAGCTGCTTACAAAAACGATACATAACTACTCACCCTTGCCAATAACCTTCGACCTTACCTCAGCCAAAAATTCAAGTTCATTCTCAATTTGCAGTTCTATTTCCATAACAATAATATTAAGCTTACAACTCATAGCCGGAAGATGATATCTATCCTTACTGGTAATTATTAAGTCATGAATATCTTGCGACAATAAATCAGTTTCAATCTTTTTATATTCTAAATCCGAAAGCTCATGATGATCCGGATAGATAATTTCAGATACAAGATTCAACCCCGACTCTTTTAACTTATTAAGAAAACCTTGTGGATATCCAATCGCCGTAAAAACTGCTACCCTTTTATTTTGAAGTTTTTTAGTCTCAATTACTTTCGAACTTAAATCGATAAATTGCCCGAGTCTATAATTAGAAAAATACAAAGAACTGTTACCTGTCAACCGCTTGATTTCTGATATAATTTTGTCGCGATCGGAAATCTCATCCGCATAGTTAATAAGCACCAAATCTGCTCTCTTTAGGGAACTCCAAGGTTCCCTAAAAAAATCTGCTGGGATTAGCTGCCGGCTTCGTGAAAACTCCCTGGCCCCGATAACAACAAGATTAAGCTCCCTTTTTAATCTACGATACTGAAATCCATCATCAAGGATCAGAATCTCAAATCGAGAACCTAACTCTTTTGCTAGGCGACACCTGTCGGGGCTTGAGTATACATTTTGAGATATCTCTTTGAGCAGCAACTCTTCGTCCCGACCGTAGCCGCGACGCAATATCGCAACTTTAAATTCAACCGATAGTCTTTCGTTCAGCCAAATCGCTAAAGAAGTTTTTCCTGAACCTGCCCAAGAAATATTACCGATACTAATAACTTTTGCCTGCGACCGATAAGAACTAAACATATTGTGGTCGTAGAAAAAATTACGTAAGCCTACTACAGCTCCATAAACCCAAGAAAGTATCTCCAAAAACCAATGAAAAACTATTTCCGCTGCGTTTTTTTTATCTTTTTCTAAAAAGCTCAAATAAAGCTGTTTTAATTTAAACATTGCCTTTATTTAGTGCTAACGACTGTAAAACTATTTTTAAATTTTTATCTAAGCTTTGTCGCTCTTGCTGAAAAACCTCATGACAACGACTGCTTAAATTCTTACGTAATGCTTCATCCTTAACTAACCTTAAGAGAACCTGTCTTAATTGCTCCTTATCCTCTACTTTAATTCCAGCCCCCTTTTCCAAAACAACTTCTTCAACATCGAGAAAGTTATCCATATGACAGCCAAAGATAGTCGGCTTCTCGAGGTAAATCGGCTCCAGGATATTGTGTCCTCCATCGGGAGATAAACTCCCGCCAACAAAACAAATATCAGCAAGACCGTAAAAATAAAATAGTTCACCTATTGTATCTAGAATAAAAACTGGATTTTTGCTCTTGTTTGCGCCCTGCAAAAAGCAATTAGAGATTTGACTTACCTTGAAGGGTTCAAAACCTTTAAAACGAGCCAACTTTTCAACAGCTGCCACTCGTTCAGGATGCCGCGGAGCAATCAAAAACCGGAAATTACCCGACGGCTCAACAACATCTTTATATACCTCTAACAAAATCTCTTCTTCCCCGGGATGAGTACAACCAGCAACAAAAAGAAGTTTATCACTGCCCTTGAGAATTGGCTCATAAACTTTTTTGATGTTGGCGGAAACCTTTTGATCAATCGAAATGCTTTCAAATTTCATATTTCCACTAACCACTATCTTACCTTCATCGGCTCCCAAAAAACAAAAACGCTCTTTATACATTTCATTTTGAACCGCTATGTAACTACACTTATTAATTACCACCTTAAGTACCGACCGAATTAGCTTATAGCGCTTAAAGGCCTTATCGGAAATCCTCCCGTTAATAATCAGAATTGGTATTTTACGAGCTGCCAGCTGAAAAAAAAGGTTTGGCCAAATTTCAGTTTCAACGGCAATAAAAACCTTTGGCCGGAACACCTTTATGAAATGCTTAATAACAATAGAAAGGTCTAAAGGAAAAAAGACTACTTGAGCGCAATCAGAATATTTATTTTTCGCTATTCTGTTTCCGGTTAAGGTCGTAGTTGATATGATAATTTGATTATCGTAATATTCCCTTATTTTTTGAATTAAACTTCCAATTACATTTGCCTCGCCAACACTAACTACCTGTATCCAGATAGCTTCTCCGGAAGCTAAATTCTTTACTAATCCAAATTTCTGGCAAAAAGCTGAAAAATTTATTTTCTTACGCCAAATATAAACCGGAAGATAAATAATAAAACCTAGAAAAAAAATACAATCATAAAGTAAAAGTAGTACCTTCATCGTGCTCGTGGGTGCGCTTTTTGGTAAACGTTTTTTAAAGAATCTATCGTAAGATGGGTATATATTTGAGTAGTAGCTATTGTTGAATGACCTAAAAGCTCTTGGACACTTCGCAAATCAGCCCCTCGGTTAAGAAGATGGGTTGCGAAAGAATGCCGAAAAGTATGTGGTGACACATGTAAATTAAGCGCAGCTTTTTTTATATACTTAGAAATAATTAACCTAACTCCGCGATCGCTTAGAGGGCCGTTTCTTCGATTCACGAATAAAGCCTTAGTGTCATCCAGACGGGCATCTACGTATTGCTTAATACTAACCACTGCCGGTTCCCCCAAAGGAAGAAGTCGTTCCTTGCGCCCTTTTCCCTTAACTTTGACAATTCCTCCAATAAGATCTACCTCATCTATTTTTAAGGCGGTCATTTCAGAAACTCGGGCCCCAGTTGAATAGAGAAACTCTAAAATTGCCTTATCGCGAAGAACTAAAACACCATCTCCTTTAGGGAGATTCAAAACCAGGCCAACTTCTTTTTCAGTTAAAAATTTAGGTAACGGCTTATCAAGACGGGGGTAAATTAACGAAGCTGCCGGATTATTCTTCATAATACCTTCGCGTAGAATAAATTTAAAAAAACTTTTAAGAGTAGATATCTTGCGCGATATGGTTCGCTTATCCAATCTCTTTTCACTCAAAACCCCCAGGAACTTACGTAGCAAAAAGTAATCAATGCTTTTAATATCCCTGCAGTTACGTGAGTCCAAAAATTCGGAAAACTCGTTTAAGTCCCGTTGATAATTAATAGCCGTATGCTGGGAATAATTTTTCTCAATAGTTAGATAATTAATAAATTTATCGATATAGTATGA
The DNA here is from genome assembly GCA_021735655.1 of Candidatus Omnitrophota bacterium. Classification (NCBI taxonomy): domain Bacteria; kingdom Pseudomonadati; phylum Candidatus Omnitrophota; species Candidatus Omnitrophota bacterium. Next base: position 312,996 of record JAIPGM010000002.1, read on the forward strand.
AAAAGAGTTCATTAGTTAACTATAGTTTGTTCTTCTTCTCCTGGCGACTTATCATCAGGAAGACTACGGTTAGTATAAGTACACTTTGGAAAAGAACTGCAACCAAAGAATATTTGACCACGCCGGTTTCTACGCTCAACCAACTCTCCCTGTTTACACTCCGGACAAACTATTCCAGTGGTAATACTTTCAGCATACTTACATTTAGGAAAATGCTCGCAACTCAAGAAACGACCCTTTCTTGACCATTTAATTATCATTCGGCCATCACACTTGGTGCAATTTTTATCCGAATATTCAATTTCTTTTTTCGCTAAAATTAATGACCTGTCCACTCGTTCCTTAAACTGCGGATAAAAATCCTTCAAAATCTTATGCCACTCTATTTTGCCACGCTCAACTTCATCTAGCTTTTCTTCCATCGAAGCGGTGAACCCTTCATCCATAATCTTAGGAAAAAACTCTACTAAAAGTTTAATTACCTTTGCCCCTAAATCAGTCGGAATAAAAGCACGTTTTTCTCGACGGGCATAATTCCTTCTAATCAAAGTAAATATAGTCGGCGCGTAAGTGGATGGCCTACCGATACCTTTTTCTTCAAGCAAGCGCACCAAAGATGCATCGTTATAGCGCGGTGGGGGCTTAGTTACGTGTTCAATCACGTTAAATTCCCCAGCCTCTAAATCTTGCCCTTTTTTAAGGTCGGGCAAAGGGTTATCTTCAGCTCCCGAATCAAGAACTTTAAGATATCCCGGAAAAACTACCCGCCTCCCATCGGCGGCAAATTCACTGTCCTTTGACAAAATTATTGCTTTTTTTTGCTCCAACAAAGCCTCTTTCATAACTGTCGAGAGAAATCTTCGCCAAATTAGTTCATACAGCCGTAGTTCATCATCAGAAAGAGAAGAGGCTAAATCCTCAGGTCTACGATATACGCTAGTCGGTCGTATGGCTTCATGGGCAAGCTGAGCCCCCTTTTTCTTTTTGTAGCGATACTCTTTATCGGCAATATAATCCTGACCAAAGGTTTCACCAACGAACTCTTTAGCTTCATTTTTAGCTTTTGAGCTTACATGAAAAGAATCAGTACGCATATACGTGATCAGACCGACGCTTTCATCATTAATTTGGATACCTTCGTATAGCTTCTGGGCAATCATCATTGTTTTTTGAGCCGAGAAATGTAATTTGTTAAAAGCTTCTTGCTGTAAAAGTGAAGTAATATGTGGCGAAGGTGGTTTTCTCGTAGAGTTTTTCTTTATTATATCTTTTACCGAAAAATCTTGATCTTTAACTATCGCTATACACTGATCGGCATCGGTTATTTTAGTAAATATTCCTTTTTTACTTCTGTACTTATTAAGTTTGGCCTTAAAAGTTAAATCCTGAGTCTTAAATTGAGCTTCAACTGAATAAGTAGTTTGTGGTTTAAATTTTTCTATTTCTTTTTCACGCTCAACGATAAACTTTAAAGCTATCGACTGTACTCTTCCGGCTGAAAGACCGCGAACTATCTTTTTCCACAAAAGCGGTGAAAGACTATAACCAACAACTCGGTCTAAAACTCTTCGGGCAATCTGTGAATTAACCCTATTAACATCTAGCTTACTCGGATGCTTAAAAGCCTCAATTAAAGCCTCCTTAGTAATTTCATGAAAGGTCACCCGACTGAACTTCGTTGTTACTTCTGATAGCTGTTCTTTTATATGCCAACTTATCGCCTCCCCTTCTCGATCCGGGTCAGTAGCCAAATAAACTACCTTTTTCTTTTTGGCTTTTTTCTTTAACTGCTTTACTGCTTTTTCTTTTCCCGAAATAATCTTATAGTTTGGTTCAAAATTATTTTCGATGTCTATTGAAATTTTATTGACCGGTAAATCTACTAAATGCCCCATTGAAGAGACAACTTCGTAATCTTTTCCTAAAATCGAGCCAATGGTCTTTGCTTTTGTCGGCGATTCAACTATAACTAAATACTTACTCATAATTACTAATTACTCTCCAGTTTTACTAAATTTTCCTCTTTATCTTTAAATTTATCAAAATTAATATTTAATTCATCTAAAATATCCTCTAAAGTCTCAACTAATTTTGCTCCATCTTTGATTAAAAAATGCGGCCCTTTGCTCAAAAGAGAATTGACTGGCCCCGGAATAGCGAACACTTCACGATTCTGTTCGCAAGCTAACCGAGCAGTAATTAAGGCGCCGCTTCTTTTGGCTGCCTCAACAACTAATACCCCACATGAAAGACCGCTAACAATTCGGTTACGTCGCGGAAAATTTTCCGGTAAAGGCGGGGTATTAAGCGGAAACTCGCTAATAACCACTCCCTTTGCGGTAATTTTTTCAAAAAGAGCCTGATTTTCCCGAGGATAAACATTAAGCAAACCACTACCTAAAACCGCAACCGTCTCACCGGTCTCTATTGCTCCTTTGTGAGCTGCGGTATCAACCCCCCTAGCTAAACCAGAAATAATAACAATACCTAAAGAAGAAAGCTTAACAGCATAATCGTGAGCCAAAGAAATTCCATAATTAGTCGCATTTCTACTTCCAACGATAGCAAATAAGGGCTTATTCAAAACAGTTAAATCACCCTCCAGATAAAGAAGTAGCGGCGCTGAATCGATTTCTCTTAATAGGCTCGGATAACCAGGGTCAAAAATATCCAGACAAATAACTTTATTCTTTTCAATCAAACGTAGTTCATCATCGAAAACTTTAGAATTTCGAAACTTTAAAATTTTTTCGATATCATTATTAGTTAAAGAAGAAATCTCCCTTAACTCAGCAACATTTACTCTCAATAGTGAATCTAAATCCGAAAAACTAGCGACTAAGTCTTTTATCTTCTTAGGTGAAAGATTTATAAGATTAAGTAAAATTGAACTTTTTTTAGCCATTAGTTAACTTTAACAACTCGATAATTTTATAAACTACTCCCTCTGGGTCTAGTTTATCAGTGTCAACTGTATAGTCAGCCTGTTCATAGTATGGTTTTCGAGCAACAAGTAACCTTTCGATTACCGCCAAAGGATCCTTAGTGTTTAGCAACGGTCGGTGAATCTTATGCTTAGTTCTTTCATGAATTGTTGAAGCCTTTGCCGAAAGAGAGACCACTACTCCGCTTTCTTTTAAAATACCTAGATTATCTTCATTACAGATAAGCCCACCGCCACAGCTAATCACTAAATCACTTTTTGCTGACAATTCCCTAAGTAATTCTTGCTCGAGACGACGAAAATGGGCTTCGCCCGAATCGGCAAAAATGTTCGTAATCGACTTGCCTTGGTCTTCTTCAATGGCTACATCCATATCAACAAAGCCACGATTTAACTTCTTAGCCAAAAAACTAGCAACCGTCGTCTTACCGGTTCCCATAAACCCTACGATATATATATTATTCATAAAAATAAAATGGTTTCTTGTGTGCTATATAGGTAAGTAGTATTATCAACAGATTTATGAAAAAAGTCAAGCTGGAGATTAAAAAGACAGTAAATTATAAAAAATAAAACCCTAACCGATTGATTAACAGTCAGTTAGGGTTAGTAAACCGATATCTGGTTTCTTTAGGCTCGTTTACTTACCGTATTTCTTTATCAGTTCAAGAGCAATAATATTCCTCTGAATTTGGTTTGTGCCTTCATAAATTTGAGTAATTTTGGCATCGCGCATAAATTTCTCAATCGGATAGTCACGCATATAGCCATAGCCACCATAGATTTGAACAGCATTGGTAGTAACCTCCATGGCCACATCTGAAGCAAACATCTTAGCGGCAGCCGAAGCTACCCCAACATCCTTTGACCCCCGATCAACCATCGAAGCGCAAGCATAAACTAGGCTTCGAGCAGCCTCAATCTTAGTAGCCATATCCGCCAACATCCATTGTATACCCTGAAATGAGCTTATCGGTTTGCCAAACTGTATACGTTCATGTGCATATTTGGTTGCAAGTTCTAAAGCTCCTTGAGCAATACCAACAGCCTGAGCAGCTACCCCCGGACGAGATTGATCAAAAGTCCTCATAGTAGCAATAAAACCTAATCCTTCACGGCCACCAAGTAGATTTTCCTGAGGAACCTTAACATCATTAAAAACAAGTTCTCCAGTAGAAGAAGCTCTTATGCCTAATTTTTCTTCCTTTTTACCAAAAGTAAATCCCTCAGCCCCTTTCTCGACTATAAACGCTGAAACTCCTCGCGGCCCCCTGGATTTATTGGTTACTGCAACAACCGTATAAACTTGAGCATCACCAGCATTAGTAATAAAATGCTTAGTGCCATTTAAAATATAATAATCACCGTCTTTTTTAGCAGTTGTTTTTACCGCTGCGGCATCTGATCCGGCCTCTGGTTCAGTTAAACCAAAAGCAGTCAAATGTTTGCCGGAAGCAATGTCCGGTAAATATTTCTTTTTTTGATCTTCAGTTCCATGTAGTAAAATTGGAAACATACCCAAAAATGATGCTGCATAAGAAGTTGCCACGCCTCCGTCAACACGAGATATCTCTTCAGTTGCAATACACAGCTCAGCTAGCCCCGAACCCATTCCGCCATAGGCCTCTGGGATACAAAGTGAAAAAAGATCCGATTGAGCAAGGATTTGCATAATATCTTTAGGAAATTCCTCCTTCTCATCGAGTTCCCTGGACTGAGGACGAATCTTTTCCTCAGCAATTTGGCGACATAGCTCCCGTAACATTTTTTGATCTTCAGTTAGATTATGATCAACAATAAACATAATCAATCCTCCTAGATTATTTACCCTTTAATTTTAAAATTACCGCCTCCTCAGAACAATTAGGAAAACTCATACAATGTATGCAGTCACTCCAAATTTTATGCGGTAACTTCTTACGAGATATTTTTTTAAAACCTAACTTTTTAAAAAACTGAGGAACAAAGGTTAATGCAAAAATATTACTTACCTCTAACCTTCTAGCTTCCTCTAAACATTTTAAAACTAGTTTTTTTCCAATGCCGCGGCCTTGAAAACTCTTAGCAATGGCTAAAGACTTTACTTCACCGAGATCTTGCCAACCGACAACGCTAAGAGCGCAACAGCCAATTATTCGTTTACCCTGGGTATAAACCCAAAAATCACGTATATGCTCATAGATATAATTTAAAGAACGCTCTAAAACTCTGCCCTCTTTGGCCCAAGCATTAATAAGAGCTTGAATTTTTTTACTATCAGTTAGAGTAGCTTTTCTTATCATTCAAAAAAGAATGTGATGCCAGCTAAATACATTTTTGCATCTATACCTTTGTTCGGATGTTTTATGCTGGCATTAGAAAGGTGGCGGTGACGATATTCACAACTAAAAGCAATATTATCCTTCAAGCTCCAATGAAACCCAACCGACCCCTGAGGTAAAAAATTCCACTGTGTTCCCTGCTCTTTCGTCTCCTGAGACATATAAATTAAACCAAGACCGCCTTTAATATAAGGTTGGAACCAATCAGTAAGCGGAAAATCATATTCAACTAGAAAATTCGAACCTACCTCAAACTCATCGCTGGGACTGGTAATAACATTAAAAAATGGTTCGAGTACAAAATCTAGGTAACCTTTAGTGCTAATGCCAACTTTTGAAAAAAAAGGCCTTGCATCGTAACCCAAAGAAACCAAAAGAGATACGCCTCGATTATCATGCTCGTGCTTCATTCGCTCGTCTAAAAACCCGGTAAAGATTCCAATTTTACGCAAGCCTCCTTCTTTGGCGGTTGGGACTTCAGTAGCAACTTTAGCCTGGCCTTTACCTTCAATGCTATCTAAAGTGTCGCTAATACCGGCATAAGTAAAACCTGGAATAAAAAGAAAAACTAAAACAACTACTATCTTTTTCATCGTTATATTGTAGCAAAAATACTTACTATTGCAACTTTTTTATTGCACTAATAAGGGAATGATTTCAGAAAGGGTAGGATGAATAAAAAGGCATTTCTTTAAATCATTCAAATTTAATTGATTCTTTATGCAAAGCGAAAAAATACTGATTAGCTCGCCAGCATGCTTTGAAATTATCCCGGCACCAATTATCTTCCCCTGGTCATCGATCAAAACCTTCATAAATCCGTCGCTATCGTCATAGACATGAGCCGAAGAAAACTTTAAAAAGTTTGACTTTATAACTTTAAAATTAATTCCTTCTAACTTAGCCTCAGCTTCTAAAATACCAACCTTAGCTAGCTGGGGTTGAGAAAATACACATTCCGGTAATCCACTATAATCTTCAAGAATATTTTTACCGCTTATATTGTCAACCGCAAGACGCCCTTGATATTCCGCCACATAGGCCAGAAGGCGTTTTCCAATCACGTCGCCACAAGCATAAATATTATCCTGAGAAGTTTTAAGGTAATTGTCTGTTTTAATCCAGCCATTACCGTCAACTAAAACAGCAGCATTTTCTAATTTTAAGCCTTCCAAGCTCGGGCTTCGGCCAACTGCTTGGACGATCATAGAAAACTTACTGAAATCATACTTATTAGCATCGACTCCGGTTTCCAGCTCAACCCCCTGCCGCTTGAGAATTACTTCTAAACGCGAGCTAAGTTGGCTATCAAAACTAGGTAAAATCTGATTTTCTTTTTCAATCAGAAGTACTTTTTTACCGAATTTGTGTAAAAGCGAAGATAATTCTACCCCCACATAGCCGGCTCCAATAATTAAAATATTATCAGCTAAAATTTTTTGATCAAGAACCGATTCAACTGAAATAGTTTTTGATGATTTAAAAATATCTTTGGAAAGAGACCCTGAAGCGATAATAATATTTTTAGCTAAGACTTTTTCTCCGTTTACAGCTAAAGTATTTTTATCGACAAAAGAAGCTTCCCCGAAAATAATATCTAACCCTTGCTTCTTTAGAGAACCGATTATCGGTAACTTAATTTTTTCAATCAGAGCTTGCTTTAATACCAATAAGTCAGACCAAGATTTACTTGAGTTAGAATTTTGAATAAAAAATTTGGTAGGAATGCAACCTTGATTCAAGCAAACACCGCCGAAAGCATTTTCGCTTTTATCAATCAAGATTGACTTTAAACCCGCGGCTAAGGCGCTCTTGGCGGCAGATATCCCAGCCGGGCCTGCTCCGATAATCGCTAGATCATACATTCTTTAAACAGTTTTTCAGCTTTTTTAAGAGCGGTTTTTTCTTTTTTAGTCAACTCTACTTCGATAATCTTGGCGATTCCTTTGCGATTAATAAAACAAGGCACGCCTAAACAAATATTATTTAAACCATACTCACCCTTAAGCATCGCTGATACTGGAATAAGCTCATTTTTATTGTAAACAATAGTTTCAATCAACCGCGAGCAAGCAGCAGCCGGTCCAAAACGAGCGCTAGACTTTTTTAAAACACTGACTATTTCAGCCCCGCGAAGCTGAACTCTCTCTTCGATTGTTTTAGCCTTAGATTTACCAACTACGGACTCTAAACTTTTTGTAGCAATAGTTATTCGTTTAGACTCAACAATCATATCCTTACTATGCGGTCCATAAGCAAACCCTTGCATCGAAAGTGTCGAAGCTCCAGTCGAATTGTGTAAAATATTAAAAAGACGGCTCGTATCTAAAGAAGACCCCATGCCAATGACTCGATTACGCGGGAAACCAGTCTCCTTGGCAACTATATAAGTAATAAAATCTAAAGGATTAGTTACGGCGATAACTATCGCATTCTTAGCGAGCTTTTTTATCTTTTCGGAAATTTCTTTAGCAATTTTTGAGTTAATTTTTAAAAGGTCAAGACGGGTCATACCTTTTTTACGCGCAAGACCTGCGGTAATAACAACTATATCTGAATTTTTGATATCAGACAGTCTGTTGCTTCCTTTAATTTTAGTTGAAAATCCAAAAGATCCCCGACAATCCTCCAAATCTAAACCCGAACCCTTGGCCAGATCAGCGTCAATATCAATAAGTGCTAACTCATTAACCGGCAGTCGGTTAAGAATAGTAAACGCAAGGGTAGCACCAACTCCACCAACACCAACTATCGAAATCTTATTAACCATGCAATTAAGCTTATTTGATTTTAAATCCTTTATTTTTCTTAAGATAGCTTAAAATACCCCCACAGTAGATTAACTCCTTCCTAAAGCTATCCCAAGGTTTAAACTCCAGGCAGGCAGAGCTTTTTTCTTTAGTAATTATGCCTTTATCAAAATTTATGCTGATCTTATCGGCTTCTTTTAAAGAATTAGTATTTGCCTCAACTAAAGCTAAGCCAATGTTAAAAGCGTTTCGATAAAAAATTCTAGCAAAGCTCTTGGCCACAACGCAAACTACGCCAGCCTCTTTTATAACCCAGGGAGCTTGTTCGCGCGACGAACCCATACCAAAGTTTTCGCCGGCTACAATTATTGACTTTTTCGGTTCAAGTTCATCATAAAACCCCGGACGTATGTCTTCAAAAAGATAATGAGCCAATTCTTTCATGTCAGTAATTGAAAACTTATACCGCCCAGAGATTATCCAATCAGTATTGATGTTGTTACCGAATTTAAATACTTTTCCTTTTAAAGTCATTGCTGTTCTCTATAAACTTTCAAACTCGACAACGTTTTTAACCTTTCGCAGGGCTACATCTTTAGTGATAATTTTCTTTTTATAAAGCTCTTTTAAGCTTTTATCCATTGTATGCATTCCATATTGTGCACCCATCTGAAGCAAAGAAGGAATCTGGGCGATGTCATTCTCTCTAATTAAATTACGTATACCCGGAGTTGACACCATAACCTCAGTAGCAAGAACCCTTCCTGCATTGTCAGCTCTGGGAAGTAGCACCTGAGATAAAACTCCCTGTAAGCATTCAGCTAGTTGAACAGTAACTTGACGTTGTTGGTGCGGTGGAAAAACATCGATGATTCTTTGAACTGTCTGGGGAGCATCTGGTGTGTGCAAAGTAGCTAAAACTAGATGTCCAGTTTCAGCTGCCGTAAGGGTAGTTGAAATAGTATCTAAATCTCTCATCTCACCGACCACGATAACATCAGGATCCTGGCGCAAAATTCGCTTTAAAGCCTCTGGAAAGGAGTGGGTGTCAGAATATACTTCTCGTTGTTTTATGATACTCTTTTTATTAACGTGAATAAATTCAATCGGATCTTCTACGCAAATAACCATCTCTTCACGTTCTTTATTGATAAAATCGATCATCGAAGCAAGGGTCGTACTTTTTCCGGTTCCGGTAGGCCCAGTAACTAAAACCAATCCATTAGGCCTTTTAACAAAATCATAAACTACATCCGGCAATCCCAAGCTATCAATGGATGGGATTTCCATCGGTACCCGACGCATCGCCGCCTCAACACTACCCTTTTGAATATGAACGTTTACTCTATAGCGGTCCATATCCGGCAAGGCAAAGGAAAAATCTAACTCCTTATCTCGTTCAAATAAAGCCTTCTGCTCATTATTAAGCATACTGTAAATTAAATGCTTAGTTTCCTCACTGTTAAGCGGATCAAACTCACCGATACTTAACTTGCCGTCAACTCGAAAAATAGGAGGATTATCTGCGCTGAGATGAAGATCGCTCGCCCCTTTATCCTGTGTTTGTTTAAGAAGCTGATTTATATTAACCATATTGTCCTCCTATGTTAATTGTCCAGTATATTCTACTCTCAAAATATCAAGCCATTTATCGCAAGCCCTACATTAGGCTGGAGATAAATGGTAAACTTTTTTATCAGATTGTAATTTAAAATTACTAAAATCTTCAAATACCC